>CAYYEC010000216.1:0-7181 GCA_964470745.1 uncultured Eubacteriales bacterium
CTATGTAGAATGGCTTCGTAGAGTGAAACTTTTTTCCAGCATACCTTTTCCTACTTTAAAGTACTTATTGACTTATATATATTTAGCAATTAAAAATATATGTAACTTGAAAAATAAGAAAAAAATGATATTATTAGATTAAGGTAAATTCTTATTATGTAGCAAAAGGATTTGATATATGAAAAACAGTAAAAATGTTTATTAAATAACCAGAATGAATATAGAATTTAAGGTGAAATAAATAAAAATTAATAATATCTGAAACTTTCTTGTTTTTTATTCGTTTAATATAAAGAGGATATTTTGTAATTAATAATGAAAATAAAATATAAGAAAAATTGAATATTTAAATTTGTAAAAATATTCTATAATAAGGTGGTGTTATTTCTAATAAGAAAAGAATATAGATACTGAAAATTCGGTATTAAAAGGAGATCATAAATGGATATAAATTTTCAGAAGTTTTTTGAGGTATTAAATGTAGTATATTCTTTAATCATGTTTGCTTTTTTATTTTTAGGGGCATATTTGTTTATTATATCAATATTTGCATGGAGGAAAAGAAATCAGTCAAATATCTCCTATAAGGGACCGGTATCAAAATTTGCATTAGTTATTGCTGCACATAATGAGGAAAATGTTATTAAAAATATTTTAGATAATCTAAAGATATTAGATTACCCTAAAGAGATGTATGACGTTTTTGTAGTAGCTGATAACTGTACTGATAAGACAGCAGAAATAGCAAGAAAAAGTAATGTATATGTATATGAGAGATTTAATAAAATTAAAATAGGTAAGGGTTTTGCACTGGAATGGATGTTTAATAGTTTATTTAGTTCCAAAAAAGAATATGATGCAGTTTGCGTTTTTGATGCTGACAATCTTGTAGCAACAAATTTTTTAACTGAAATAGATAAAAAACTTGTTGAAGGTTATAAAATAGTTCAAGGATATCGTGATATAAAGAATCCCTTTGATTCTTGGATCACCACTTCATATGCAATTACTTATTGGATATCAAACAGACTATTTCAACTTCCCAGGTACTATCTGGGTATGAGTAGTATATTAACAGGTAGCGGATACGCTATTAGGATGGATACCTTAAAAAAAGTAGGCTGGGGTATGGAAAGCCTTACTGAAGATATCGAATTTTCAATTAAAGTGATGCTAAAGGGATTAAAAATTGGTTGGGCTCATGAGGCTGTTATTTATGATGAACAACCAATTACCCTTTCACAGTCATGGATTCAAAGAAAACGTTGGATGCAGGGACACGCTGTTTGCGCCTTTAAATATATAAAAGAAGCCAGTATAAAGTTTATCAATGATAAAACTTTTACTGCATTTGATAATGTAATTTTAATACTATACCCTTTTATATTGGTTTTTGGAAGTTTGATTACCTTCTTGGAATTTGTGAATTGTATAGTATTAGAATTAAGTGGTATGGGTAAAGATTTAATATTTTATTTATCCTTTTCAATTATAGTTTATTTACTACAAAACATTTATTTTTTAATATTTATTAAACTTGAGAATAAATATAGGATAGAAATATTAAACTGTCTTGTTATTTTACCAATATTCAATTTGACGTGGATACCTATTATAATTCAAGGAATAATAAATAGGAATGACAAGAAATGGGCTCATATTACCCATGTGAAAAGCATTAATATAAATGAGCTTTAAAGATTAGTTTGATTTAGGAATATATAAGGTTTTATTGATGAAAAAAATATTTATTAAGATTTTGATTATTTTGTCTTCTATAATCATTTTATTAGGTTTGATTTTCTTTACAAATGGATTTAATCAACTTATTAAACTATTAACAAACATTAACTATTTGTGGATTGCAGGAGCATTCAGTTGTATATTCGTTTACTGGATTATAGATGGACTTATTATACAACTTATTACAAAATCGTTGTTTGAGAAACAGCGATTTAGAGATTCTTTGAAAATCACAATGATAGGACAGTTCTTTAATGAAATTACACCATTTGCTGTAGGTGGCCAGCCAGCACAAATTTATGTGATGGCAAAAGATGGAGTGAATATGGGACATGCAACTTCCATACTTACAATCAGGTCAGTGTTTTATCAGGCAACACTTGTATTCTATACTTTGGTTGTGATCACATTAAAGGCGCCTTTTTTTAGTTCGAAAGTCCCACATTTGCTTATACTATATGCTATTAGCTTTGTGATTAATGTTGCTGGTATAATGATGTATTTTATGGCATTTTATAATAGTCGAGTAGTGCATAAGCTATTTATATCATTTATTAATATATTGCATAAAATTAAATTCATTAAAAATCCTGAAAAAATTCAGACGAAATTGGAAGCTGAGATACATAGCTTTACAGATGGAATAGTTATACTAAAAAAGAATGTAAATGTTATGGTTCAAGTATTTCTTTTGCAGGTTGCTCAGTTTACAATGTTTTTTTCAATTCCATATTTTATTTATCTTAGCCTTGAAATTGGTTGGGGAGATTTTTGGGCCATGGTATCTGCTCAGTCCCTTGTGACAATAATTACTCTTCTTATTCCTACTCCTGGTTCAACAGGAGGGATTGAAGGAATTAGCTATTTGTTTTATAGCTTGTTTTTCTGGAAGGGAATAATTATTCAAGTAATTCTGATATGGAGAATAATTACTTACTATTCAGCTGTTATTTTTGGTGGACTGGTAGCAGTATTTGCTCCAGAAAAGCCTTTGAAAAAATAAAGTAATGAACGAAATATAATGCGTGTTAAATTTGTAATTATTTTTTGCAAATATTTTGACATTGATAAGAATTTAAATTAAAATTGTAGTGACTAAAAATATTTAAATATAGTCATTGGGAGATGAAACAATGAATTCCAAAATACGAGATGAGCTAACTGATAAATTATTTGAAGCAATACTTCTCTTAGAGAATATAGATGAATGCTATAATTTTTTTGAGGATATTAGTACAATCAATGAAATAAAAGCGTTGGCTCAAAGACTTGAAGTTGCAAAAATGCTTAAAGATAAAAAGACATACACTGAAATAACTGAAAAGACAGGAGCAAGTGCAGCTACTATAAGTAGGGTAAACAGGTCTTTAAATTATGGAGCTGATGGATATAAGATGATAATTGAGAAGCTCAATTTCAGACAAAATTGCAAATAATAAGTAAGTTAATTAATAATGAATAAAATAATTCCATAGGATCTGGAGGTAGAAACGTGAAAAAATTTATAGAAAGAATTATTGGAAGTTATAGCGATAGAGAGCTAAAAAGAATAGACCCAATTGTTGAAAGTATAGAAAAATTAGAACCTGAGATTCAGAAGCTAACTGATGATCAGTTAAAGGGAAAAACAATTGAGTTTAAAGATAGATTAAATAATGGCGAGACTTTAGATGATATTTTGCCTGAGGTATTCGCAGTTGTTAGAGAGGCTTCTGTAAGAGTTCTAGGTATGAGACATTTTAAAGTTCAGTTAATAGGAGGTATAGTTCTACATCAAGGTAGAATTTCAGAAATGAAAACAGGGGAAGGTAAGACCTTAGTATCTACGTTGCCTGTTTATTTAAATGCTCTTGAAGGAAAAGGAGTTCATGTTGTAACAGTTAATGATTATCTTGCCAGACGTGACAGTGAATGGATGGGGAAGATATATACATTTTTAGGATTGACAGTTGGTCTGATTGTGCATGACTTGACAAATGAAGAAAGAAGAAAAGCATACAACTGTGATATAACCTATGCAACCAATAATGAATTGGGATTTGATTATCTTAGAGATAATATGGTAGTTTATAAAGAAGAAATGGTTCAAAGAGAATTAAGCTATGCAATAGTGGATGAGGTTGACTCTATTTTAATTGATGAGGCTAGAACCCCATTAATTATTTCCGGTGCTGGTGATAAATCTACAGATATGTATAAGCAGGCCAATTCATTGGTAAGCAGATTTACGAAGGTTGTTTATAAACAAGTGGATGATAAAAAACACGATGAAGATGTAGATGCAGACTATGTAGTAGATGAAAAGGCGCATACTGCTACATTGACATCAAAAGGTATAAAAAAAGTTGAAAACTATTTTAATATTGAAAATTTATCTGATTCAGAAAACTTGACTATATCACATCATGTAAACCAGGCTTTAAAGGCTCATGGATTAATGAAACGCGATATAGACTATGTTGTAAAAGACGATGAAGTAATTATTGTGGATGAATTTACCGGACGTATGATGTATGGTAGAAGATATAGCGACGGGTTGCATCAGGCAATTGAAGCAAAAGAAGGCGTAAAAGTTGAAAGAGAAAGCAAAACACTTGCTACGATAACATTTCAAAACTATTTTAGGATGTATACCAAGCTTGCTGGTATGACAGGTACTGCTTTAACTGAAGAACAGGAGTTTCAGACTATATATAGCCTGGATGTTATTGTAATACCTACAAATAAACCTATTCAGCGTGTGGATAATCCTGATTCAGTATATAAAAATGAGAATGGCAAATTTACTGCGGTTATAAATGAAGTAATTGAATGTAATAAAAAGGGTCAACCAGTGTTAATAGGTACTATTTCAATTGAAAACTCCGAACTGTTAAGCACTATGCTTAAAAAACGAGGTGTTAATCATCAAGTATTAAATGCTAAATACCATGAAAAGGAAGCGGAAATTATTGCTCAGGCGGGTAAATTTGGTTCAGTTACTATAGCCACAAATATGGCTGGTAGAGGAACTGACATAGTTTTGGGTGGCAATGCTGAGTATATGGCGAAGCAGGAAATGAGAAAGCAAGGGTTTGATGAAGCTTTAATTGCAGCTTCTACAGCTCACAATGAAACATCTGATGAACTTATTTTAAATGCCCGTAAAGTATTTGATGAGTTATACAAAAAATTTAAGAAAGTAACAGATGATGAAAGGATAAAGGTCGTTGAGGCTGGAGGCTTAAATATTATTGGTACTGAAAGACATGAGTCAAGACGTATTGATAATCAGCTAAGAGGACGTTCAGGCCGTCAGGGGGATGCAGGTTCTTCGAGATTTTATATTTCATTAGAAGATGACTTGATGAGACTTTTTGGCTCTGAGAGAATGGGTAGAATAGATGAAATGCTTGGATTAGAAGAAGATCAGCCTATTGAACATAAAATGCTTTCAAATGCTATTGAAAATGCTCAAAAGAAGGTTGAAGGTAAAAACTTCGATATTAGAAAACATGTACTTCAGTATGACGATGTAATGAATAAACAAAGAGAAATCATATATGAACAAAGAAGAAAAGTACTTGATGGAGAAAATCTGCAAGATAACTTTAAGAAGATGATGGAAGGAATCGTTGATAATATAATTAGTGCGTACTGTAGTGAAAGTCCATATCCTGATAACTGGGATTGGGAAGGCATGAAAGCTTATTCAGAAAGTATTTTAATACCAATGGATGCTTTAGATTTTAGCAAAGAAGAATATGAGACAATTACTACAGTGACTTTAAAAGAAAAAATGATTAAGAGTGCTAATGACTTATATAGTCAAAAAGAAGAAGAATTAGGTTCTGAAATCATGAGAAAACTGGAAAGAGCTATTTTACTTCATATGGTTGATGAAAAATGGATGGATCATATAGATGCAATGGATCAACTTAGACACGGTATTGGTCTTAGAGCTTTTGGTCAAAGAGATCCGGTTATTGAATATAAATTTGAAGGTTTTGATATGTTTGAGGAAATGATTAAAAATATTCAGCAGGATGCAGTTAAAGCTTTGTTGCATGTTAATAAGGAGCATATAGTTGTTGAACGTAAAAAGGTTGCAGAGCCAATAAATGCATCTCATGGTGAAGAACCTGCAAAGCCAAAAACAAGGGACGTCCAAAAAGTAGGTAGAAATGATCCTTGTCCTTGTGGAAGTGGTAAAAAATATAAAAAATGTCATGGAATGGAGTGAATTTGACTGAATTACATTGAAGCTATTCAATACATTCATGGCACACATAAATTTGGAATAAAGCTTGGACTTGATAATATAAGATATCTGCTAGAATTATTAGATAACCCTCAGGATAAATTAAAATTTGTTCATGTTGCAGGTACAAACGGTAAAGGTTCTACAGTATCAGTTATAAGTAGTGTTTTAAAGGAAGCCGGTTATAAAGTAGGGATTTTCACCTCTCCATATATTGAGAGATTTACAGAGAGAATAAAGATAAATGATGATGAAATATCTGAATTTGATTTGGCTGAAATCACTAATGAGGTAAAAGCTAAAGTTGATTTTATGATAGAAAGAGGATATAACCATCCAACCGAATTTGAAATTGTTACATCAATTGCATTTATGCATTTTAATCAAAGTAAATGTGATATAGTTGTTTTGGAAGTTGGCTTGGGTGGAAGATTTGACTCTACAAATGTTATTAAATCACCTTTAGTATCTGTTATTACCAGTATTAGCTTTGACCATATGAATGTTTTAGGAGATACGCTTGACAAAATAGCATATGAAAAAGCCGGTATTATAAAAGAGAAGAGCGATGTTGTTCTTTATCCACAAGAAATGATGGTAGAAAATGTAATTAAGGATGCGTGTATAAAAAGCAATAGCAATCTTTATATAGCTAATTTTAATGAAATTGAAAAATTAGAATATAACTTGGATGGACAAGTTTTTAACTACAAATCTTTTAAGAATTTGGAAATATCTCTTTTAGGTGAGCATCAGACAAATAATACTGTTATAGCAATTGAAGTTGTTAATTTATTAAAGGACAAAGGTTTTGATATTTGTTCAGATGCAATAAGAAAAGGACTTAAGAATGCAAGATGGAATGGCAGATTTGAAATACTTAAAAAAAACCCAGTGTTTATTATTGATGGTGCCCATAATGCTGATGGCGTAAAAATGATGACAAAAACCTTAGGTAACTATTTTCCCGAAAAAAAGATTATTTTTATTATTGGAGTGCTTAAAGATAAGGATTACAAAATTATAATTGAAACAGTATCAAAAATAGCAAAGTACTTTATAGTAATAACACCAGAAAATGAACGAGCATTGCCAGCAAAAGAATTTGCATTAGTTATAAAGAACTATTGTAATAATGTCAGCATTAGTGATACAATTGAAGCGGCTGTAAATTTAAGCTTAAAGATTAGTTCGAAAG
>CAYYEC010000217.1:0-2048 GCA_964470745.1 uncultured Eubacteriales bacterium
GTTGGTATCTGAATACAACATCAAAAAGCTGATTGGTTTTGCATTCCGTATCTACGATTTCAAGAATAGTTTCATATTGTACACCTGCATTTTGTAAAGCAAATTCATTGCTTGCCTGAATCTGCTTTACGAATTCTATTGCAGAAAGTTCTAGGTTTATTTTATTACGCAGCAGTAATGTATTTATAAAATTTCCTATAACATTATCAGCCTCAGGAAAGTTCCTTACTGACATAAAAGTTCCTATTGTTATGTCATCCTGATAAGTTAAAGAAGAAAGAACTATATTAATGATTGCAGTAAAAAAAGAAAAGTAAGTACATCCCGCTTTCTTACAGAAATCTGCAATTCCCTCCATACCAATTTCTGAACGGTATTTCACAGAATGATATATGTCCGTTTTATTATATGGATAGTCAACCAATAAATCACAAAGATTTGTTTGTTCTTCAAATATATTTTTCCAATATTTCTTTTCTTTCTCGAACCCAAAAGAATTTATTTTTTCAGTAAACCATTGAACATAGTCACTATATTGATATAACTTCTCCAATGTACTTCCTGATAAATACGCTTCCTTTAAATCTTTGACAAATATTCTAACACTCTTTTCATCAAATATAATTTGATGAAAATCCAAGAGCACTACAGCCATCGTTCTATCATGATTATGAAATAGACTGATTCGATAGAGAACATCATGAAATAAATCATATGGACGTATAAATTTACTTAGATAATTATCAATCTCTTGGATAAAATCAACAAGATTATTTTCATATTGTATAATTTCAATGTTTGGTTCCTGTTCTACTATTGTATACATCATAGTACCATTAATATTTTTAAATCTTGCATTTAACATAGGATTTTCTAAAATACAACTTTTTATGGCACTTATAAATCTTTTCTCATCAAATTTTCCATCTAAAGTAATCTTTAATGTAAAATTACAATTACATGCCTTCGGAAATTGTGTACTCAACAAATACAGTTCTTTTTGTTTCGGTAAAGTGTTGAACCACTCACATCCTTCAGTAATTATGCTATTATTATTTTCATTCATAATTTAAAATTCCCCATTAAATAATATTTTTTGTAATAAAAACATAAAATCCTCAAAAATGCATAATGTATAATATTTAATTAACATACTTCTACTTTAATGCGTTGAATAAAACAATTGGAATAATTATTACAGAAATCAATGGAAATAACCATTTTATAATTCCTGAAATCGATCCTGATTCTTTTTTATCCTGTTTATTCATAGTAATGTGGATAAACACATTTAATACGCACATTAGAATTGGAATACCAAATGCAATAACCCCCTTATTGGCATAGCCATCTATAGTACCATTAATAGCATAATGCATTGGTAATTTTTCCGGCAATTTATCGTATAATATTACTGCTAACACCATTGGGAGTAACGCTACAACTGAACTAATAATTAAACCTATGTTTTTTTTCATAATAAATTGCATGATTATCAAAAATACAATCATGACTTCCTTTCTAAAAAATAATATTTTCACTCTAAACAAAAACGCTAGTTCATTCTTTCATAAAAAATTGACTTATATAAATAGAAATCAGATTAAAATGTAATTCTTATCATATAATATTATTGCAGCCCATAATAAATACTTTTAGAATTAGCATAGCTGCATATTATAGAAAAGGAGATAATTTTATGAATTCTAATGTATATGCTGTCATCATTGAAAAAATAATAACAATCTATATAGAAGCTAACAATGGCAACGAAGCCCTTGATAAAGCAAAACACATGAATCAGTCTGAAATCGAAAGTTCACAAAGTAATATAGAATATACAGTAATTGATGCTATTCAAATGAAATCCATCAATTAACTACTTCATTAATAATCTGAACAACCTCTGATAAATGGCTGTTAATAAAAAAGTGATCTCCACTAAATTTAAGCAGCCTGCAATTTCCTTTTGTGTAATTTTTCCACTCCGCCATAACACCATTCGAATCGTCTACTTTCGAATATAGTACTGTTATATCACACTGAAG
>CAYYEC010000217.1:2058-7170 GCA_964470745.1 uncultured Eubacteriales bacterium
CTGAAGCACTCGACTCCTGTCTAAGCATACATATTCGTTGCAAACCTTAAAGTCTGAACGTAAAATTGGTAGAAAAACATCCAATATTTCTTTTTCTTGTAATACTTCTTCATTAATGCCACCATATTTTTTTATTTTCTCAATAATAGCGAAATCATCCCAGTTATGACTATCCGGTTCACTTTCTCTAATATGAGGTGGAGTATTTGCAGCAAAAAATATTTGTTGCGGATATATGTTCAATTGCTCACTTAATTTAATAGACAATTCATAACATATCATTGCTCCCATGCTGTACCCAAAAAAAATAAAAGGGACATTCATCTGAAGATGTTTAACTACTTCATTATAAGCATCTTCAACCACTTTATCCATCGTATCATTGCATTTTTCCATAATACGCTCAGCATGACCGCTAAGTTCAATAGGAATAAGGTCTATCTCTGAATCCAAATATTCTTTAAAACATTTATAAAAATATGCGTTTCCTCCTGCATATGGAAAACAAAACAATTGCATTTTGCTCATAATACCTCTTTCTAAATATAATCCTTTGAAATCAAACTTTGTTTCGAATTAATAAAGTAAATATCTTGCGAAATATCCAGTATATCTGATTGATTTAGATTAGGATGGCTTTTTATAAAGTACTCTTTGTCTTGATACCACTCTAAATTATCATATACTTCATAATTAATACTTGGAACTTTACTACGAAGTACTTCAAAAGATTGCGAAGGCAAAGGAAGCCAGAATGCTACATTTGAAACAATCCCAAATTTTTCAAATATATCTTTTGATGTTTCAATAGTTGTATAACAATCATCTGCAGCTTCATGTGGAAGACCAACAATAAAAGAATAAAATACATTTTTGTTTAGTCCAACCTGTACAAGTCTCTCGCTGCATTTATACAGCAAATCCATAGTTACTGGTTTATGTATTGCCTTAAATCCCTTATCACTACCAGCTTCAACACCAACCTGCATATGGACATTTGGATATTCTTTTAATGCATTCAAAAGGTTCTCATCTCTAAAGTCCATAATCCTTGCTTCCAAATTAATAGTACAATCTTGCAGCCCTTTTCCTTTAAAAATTTTTAAAACTTCAATTGCCCGTCCTGTATCTGTTGTAAAACAATCATCAGTTGTTAATATACTAGGTTGATCTGAGATTTTTTTTAAATACGGAATCATTTTATCAAGTGTATGAGCAATATATTCTAACTTATGTGGCCTCCACGTACGCTTAAACGGTATAGTACAAAAGGCACATCGCCCATAACATCCTCTTGAGCATTCAAATGTTAACGATTTATATACTCCATCAGGTACAAGATTATATGCCGGTCCATCATTATTTTCAGGAATCTCTTTCTGTATTTCAGTTGGATGTAAAACTACCTGTCCATCTTTAAAATATGCAATACCCGGTACATCGTTAAATGATTTATTCGTTTCCAGACATTTTAATAAAGGAATCAAATTAGTTTCTGCATCACCTATCATTGTAAAATTTATTAAATTGTGATATTTCTCCATAATGTGCATGTAAGCTAAAGATGCATGTACACCACCCACAATAATATAACCATCGTAACCATTGCCCCTGAGTCTTTTAATTTCACTTAATGCATCACACCAGTCAAACGTATTTATTGTAAATGCTATAACATCTCTATCTTTTGAACATTTATCTACTCTTTCTTCAAAACTACATTCCATCTTACCATCACGATAAATATTTTGGTCTATAATAGTAACATTATGATTATCATCATTTAATATACTTGCTATATGATATACCGTCAATGGCATATCTAAATTGTTCATTTGCAAAGAACAGGGCTTAATCAATAATACTTTCATCGCATTTTCTTATGATATATTCAGAAGCCAATAATCATATTTTCCTTTCTTAAGATAAGTAATTAATATTATATTAAGGATTATACTGTCACAATTTTTCTTAATCTTTCATAACCGGTTTTTTCAACGACCACTTATTTCAAGTTAGCATTAATATTATCAAGTTCCATCTTTTATCTTCTGTCATTTCTTCAAGTGTTGAAATACACAAGCTTTCTTAAATTAACAATGACTATGATAGCTTCCAAAAGCTACTCTCTACTCTTAATTTTTTGAGAAGAACAGCCTCATCATAATTCATGATATATCCGATTATGATATCCAAATCAGCATCCTATCCTCCTCTTAGTTGGTTTGCAATAATATATGTATCTTTCATCAACTGGTCATTTTCTTCTTTTGTCAAATTCGGATGGCATTTATAGAAAAATTCTTGATTTTCATACCAGTCAACATTATCAAATATGCTATAATCAATATCAGGTACTTTAGACTGTAATAATTTAAATGATTCAGATGGAAGTGGAGCCCAAAAACTCAATCCAGAAAAAACTTCATACTTATTAAATAAGTCTTTAGCAGTATTTATTGTCATGTAACATTCTTCAAATGATTCATGTGGCATGCCAACAATAAATGAAGTATAAATATTTCGCTCTAAACCATAATCACATAATTTATCACAACAATCATATAACATCTTAACTGTTAAAGGTTTATGAACTGCTTTTAGCCCTCTATCATATCCACATTCCACACCAAGTTCCAAATCTACGTTTGGAAACTCTGTTAGAATTTCAAGAAGTTTATCATTTTTTAAATCCATCACCCTTGCCTCAAGGTGGACATTATAATCTTGCATATTATAACTCTTAAATATTTTTAGTATTTCTATCGCTCTTTCAGCATTAGTAGTAAAACAGTCATCAGTGGTTATAATTGTAGGCCTGCCGGGAAACTTATTCAAATGAGGAAGCATCATCTCCAAAGTATGTGTGATATGTTCCAAACTATATGTACGCCAGCTTCTTGTATATGGTATGCTGCAAAATGAACAATTGCCAAGACAGCCTCGTGAGCATTCAAAGGATATAGACTTGTATGCTTCTTTGGGTACAAGATCATATGCAGGTCCATCTTTACTTTCACGTAACTTCTTTTCTACAATTGTTTTGTGATTAACCAGCATACCATTTTTTTTATATACTATACCTGGAACATCATCGTAGCTCTTTCCATTTTCAATACATTTCAACAATGGTAAAAGATTTATTTCTGCATCACCAATCATAATAAAATCAATATATTCAGAAAATTTATTCATTATATGTTCATATGCCAACGCTAGATGTACTCCACCTGCTATAATAATGCCTTGATAACCAGCCGCACGAAGCTTCTTACAATCATCTAATCCCTTTGCCCAATTAAAAGTATTTGAAGTAAATATAATTGCATCTCTATCCTGTGTATATTTCTTCATAGCTTCGTCAAGGCTGCAATCCATTTTTCCACCAACATACAGCATCTCATCAATAATTATTACATCATGTCCATCTTCTCGAAGTACACCTGCAAGATGATAAATCGTCAATGGCATATTATAATCGCCATCAAGTTTTTTTCCCGAACTAGGATTAATCACTAAAACCCGCATACACTTTTCACCTCATTTTAATTTATAAGCGGTCATAAAAGCTCCAAAGGTGCTATATTCCCATTTTTCTATTTTTATTTCTTATTAAACTTTAATATTTTATAACAATATTTTTTAAAAAACTAATAAGCAATTTTCTAAATTATATTCCAAAGACCTTTGTAAGAGTCTTCATCCTCTTAATAATACAACTAACAAATTCTTCCTTTGTACCATCTTTACAAATATAATAGAACGTATCATTATTCTCATCCACGACAAAAACGATATCATTCATTGTATCTGACGGTGCAGTTATTTCAGCACTATGGACATAAACAGTAATTGTTGGGACAAAAATTTTATCTCTCAAATAAGAATAACGACTATATACATCATTAATGAAGGTTATCCCTGCTTTGGTCTGTTCTAACTCCATTTTCAATTCCTTTACTGTTTGTGCTATATCTTCTCTCTCATTCAGTTTAATACGCAATGGTACTATATCAGCACATAAATTCAAAGTAACTTGTCTATCCTCTTTATATCCTATATAATACTCACTAACATTTAAAATTTGTTGCAACTCCTGCCTAATTGCAAGTAGTAATTTTTCAGTAAGTGTCAAGTTATACTGCTCTATTTTCTTGTGTGTCACAGCCACCTCGAAATCTGCTCTTGCAACGGCACCTTCCTGAAAAAGTTCGTTTTTTGATACGTACGCATCTTCAAGTTTCTTAATCCAATAAGGTTCTTTATGACTAAGCATACACATACTATCTTCAAATTTTTTCGCTTCATTTTCGCTAACTGACAAATTAAATTTATCCGAAGCAGAAACGAATTCCTTATCTATCTCTACTTTTTCACCTGTCAATCTTGTCAATTTCCTTATAACTACAGCACGAGCCTTAGTACTGACTATTAAGGAATCCGATTCAATCTTAGCTGTTCCAACTTCTTCACAAAAATTGTATTTGGATATTTCAATTTCTTCGACAATGTAAAACTGAAAATTGAAATATATCTTTGCAGTAGCTAAAGTGTTATCATAATCTCCAAAGGATAAGCTATTTACAAATTTTTGAATCTGGTTTGCTCCCATTTCCCAGTTAATCAATCCAGCACGATCAGGCTTTTTCCATTTTCTGAAGTAACTCCTTTTTGATAAATCCTGCGAAACAAATGTAATACTATCACAAATAATATTATCTATTAGTTCATTAAAACCTTCCAATGCAGCCTGAAAGCATTTTAAGTTAAGTGAAAATGCTGTTTCATTTTGCTGAATAACAACACGTTTCTGCACCAATATATCCCCTGCATCAAGTTCACTTTTTAAAACATGCCATGTTATACCGTGCCTTCTTTCACCCTGCATTATTGCCCACGAAGTTGCATGAATGCCTGCATATGATGGTAATAATGAATCATGATAATTAATAGCCAGTTTCTTTGGTAATTTTAAAATTTTCTCTGGAATTAAATTGTAATACACAATACTAAACAAATAATCGAACGAATAGTTTTCCAATTCGTCAAGGCTATCTTCTTTCATAATTTCTATTTTTTTTAATCTGCACCATTCCATTATAGCATCGGAAG
>CAYYEC010000218.1:0-955 GCA_964470745.1 uncultured Eubacteriales bacterium
ATCCACAACTATTCCAATACCTGCACTATTCATATATCCAACTCCATCCATATCCACAATAACAGTTTGGTCTCCATCTTCTTTAACTAAACTATCAAAAAAGTCTTTAAATTCATTTTGAGTAGATATTCTAACTTGCCCTGATAATTTAACAATTTTTATACCTTCCTGATCTTTTGTTTCAATTTGCATTTTTTAGTCCCCCTTATTATTTTTGTATATATGATATAGAAATCTTGTCCAGAAAATTGGAATACATATTTTGACTTTTAAGAGCTTAAATACAAACAGCTAAATATAATATGTTTTAAATCTAATTAAAATTAATAAATTCTCATAACTTTATGTAAACCAAACTAACAAGATTTTAATACTTAAACTTATTATAGTTTTCCCACAAATTTAACTTTTAAAACATTTATATTAAAATTTTATCATATTCCAAATTGTTTCCAATCTGTATTTATAACAAATTTTGGCCAATAATTTATTCAAATTTATTATTATATGGCTTAATTCTAATGTCGATAGATATTTTAAAGGATTTTTTATAGGATTAATTATCATTGTTATTAATCCATTATTCCAAAGAATTGGGGTGAGAGCATTGTTACATACAGGTCAAAAAGTTAAGTTATTTGACAAGGACGCTGTTGTTCTTTTATGCTCAGACAAAGAAGTTTTGGTCTACGTTACCAAAACCTGTATTAAATGGGTTGATAAAGCCTGTGTTGAACATCAAAAATCAAATTAGAAGATTTTAAAAAGAGGCCGTGTTAAATCTGCCTCTCCCATTAAGCCCAGTAAAATATTTACCTACTCTTTTTCGCTGTGTAATTAGCAATAAGTACTTACAAAAAGCAAAATTTATAGAGTAGGTTAATATTTTACAAGCCCCTAATATAAAATTATTTTTCTATTATTTATGCTTCAAAGGGATATACCTCTGGAATAC
>CAYYEC010000218.1:965-7151 GCA_964470745.1 uncultured Eubacteriales bacterium
TACTCTGATCTAAGTGTCCCAAATATAAAGTATCATATCCAATAACACTTT
The DNA here is from genome assembly GCA_964470745.1 of uncultured Eubacteriales bacterium. GTDB lineage: Bacteria > Bacillota > Clostridia > DSM-8532 > CAYYEC01 > CAYYEC01. Next base: position 1,017 of record CAYYEC010000218.1, read on the forward strand.
CTTCATCTGTAGGTATAACAAGGGCTGATAATTCAAATGTTTTGCTCTTGCCTATTTTAATTTCTTTTTTCCTTATTCCATTGGACTCATCATCCACTTCAATATTAAGATTAGCTAAAAAACTTAATATCTTCTTCCTTACATATCCCTCATTTTCACCTAATCCAGCTGTAAATATAATAGCCTGACATGAATTAAGTGTAGCCCAATAAGCACCAATATATTTAGCTATTCTATAGGCATATATTGAAATTACCAACTCTGCTTCTACATCTCCTGCAACCGCTTTTTGACGAATATCCTGCATCATGTTAGTTTCAGCCAGTGCCTTTAGCCCACTTTCTTTATTAAGGGCATTGATAACCTTTTTGTATGCTTCACTCTCTGTCAGACCATCTTTTTCTTTTATGCAATTAGCAACATGGGATATAAGAGCAGGATCAATATCCCCGGATCTTGTGCCCATAATAACTCCTTCAAGTGGCGTAAATCCCATACTTGTATCAATAGACTTACCATTACTTATCTTAGTAATGCTACATCCATTTCCCAAATGGGCAGTTACGCAGTTGAAATCATTAAAAGGAATACTCAAATAATTTGCTCCTCTTTTAGCCACATACATGTGTGATGTCCCGTGGAATCCATATTTTCTTACACCAAAGTCTTTATACCATTGTTCCGGTATAGCATATCTAAACGCATATTCGGGAATTGATCCATGGAATGCAGTATCAAAAACTGCAACTTGTGGTACTATAGGTAGAAGTTTTAAAGCTTCTTGTATACCAGTCAAGTTTGGCGGATTATGTAATGGAGCAATAGGTATCAAATCTTCAATGGTCTTAATAACATTTTCATCTATTCGAACACTTTTATTATATTTATCTCCACCATGCACTACTCTGTGTCCTACAGCTTTTATGTCATTAGTGCTAATACCAACCTTATTAAATTCATCAAATATTTTAATTAATGCATCCCTATGGTCTATTATTTCTTCATTAATAATATTTTTTTCATCAGATATTTCCAGCTTTAGTCTACTTCTTTCTGGATTTCCTATTTCCTCAACCACTCCTTGAATATAAGGATTTAATGTATTGTTTTCTTCAAGTATAAATAAATTGAATTTTAGAGAAGAACTTCCACAATTCAATGCAAGAATATAATTACCCATTATTAAACCTCCATTATGTATTTTCCAGTTTATTTTATCATAATTTAAAGATTTGTCCAAAATTATTTAATTAAATTTCCAATATAAAGATTTCATAATTGTGTAATTACTTCCATGCTAATTATCATTTAAATTGTTGAAAAAGTATTCATAAATATGATATTCTTTTATTAGTATAAAAAAATGTTGAATTTTATATAAGTCGGAGGGATGCACATGTCAGAAAAAAATAGTATCAAATTCAGTATTCATCTTAAAATACTTCTTAGCTTTACATTAATAGCTTTATTATCTTCTATTTTGCTTGGTACTACAATATTTAAAATGATATCTGATTATGAATATCAAAAAGTAAAGGAAAAACTTCAGATGATTGCATTAATGAGTGCAGACATAATAGATAATGATATCCACTCCCAATTAAAACCTGGAGATGAAGAAACAGAATCTTATAAAAATCTTGTTGCAAAACTTAGAGAGTTTAAGGAAATTTCAAAACTTACATATATTTATACCCTTATACCTAATAATGATCAAACTGTAAAATTCGTTCTGGATACAGATGATGACCCCTGCGCTATTGGTGATGAATATGAAATTGATGAATTCATGATTAGAACATTTGATGAAGGTGTTCCTACAGTTACTGACAGACCATATACAGATGAATGGGGTACATTTTATACAGGATTTGCACCTATTTTTGATTCAAATGGAAATGTTTCTGCCATAGTTGGCGCCGACATTTCATTTGAGGATGTACAAAACATGCAAAACAAACTAAAATTATTTATTATTTTGGGTGTAATTATCAGTGTACTTCTATCTGTCTTAATAGCTCTATTTTTATCACTACGTATAAGTAAACCTATTAAAGTAATGGTTAGAAGCCTTGATGAAGTTCTAACAAACAGTGGAGACCTTACTCAAACTATTAAAATAAGAACTGGAGATGAGATTGAAGTATTGGCAAATAAAACAAATTTTCTTCTTGCCAACATAAAGGATATTGTAACATCAATACGATCTATAACCTTAAATGTTAATACTAATACTAAAGAAATATCAAATGCTATTGAGGATACCTCTTCCTCATCTGAGACAATAACTTTAGCAATGGGTAATATAGCTTCCGGCGTTGGAGACCAGGCACAAAGTATTGACCAAAGTACTGGCAAAATTGGATTTTTATCAGAAAATATCAATATTTTAACTTCAAAGTCTGATGAAATAAGTACAGCTGCTAAAAATGCAATCCAATATACTTCTGATGGTACGAAAGTAGTCGAAGACTTAATAGACAATTTCAGAACAAGTCAGAACATTGTTGAAGTTGTTGCTGAAACTGTCAGAAAACTCGAAGCTAAGTCAGTTGAAATTGTAGATATCATAGAAGTTATTACCAATATTTCTGGTCAAACAAATTTACTGGCTTTAAATGCTGCAATAGAAGCTGCAAGAGCTGGAGAACAGGGTAAAGGATTTGCAGTAGTTGCTGATGAAATTAGAAAGCTTGCTGAAAGTACTACCATATCCGCTAAAGAAATTTCTTCACATATTACTGAAATAAGAAATCAATCAGTTGAAACATCCGAAGCAATAAATAAAATTGTTGAAGCAATATCAGTTCAATCTTCATCCATTGAAAATACGAATACCATGCTAATGAATATAAGCTCTATTGTAAATACAATATCTAATGATTTGCTTAGCATCGACTCTGCTGTAAATAAAGTTTATAATGAAAAGGAACATGTGCTGACATTAAACAGTCGCATTCACGAAACCGCCCAGCAAATGGTAGCTTCAACCCAGGAAGTGAATGCTACCAGTGAAGAGCAGCATTCTATCCTTGAAAATATTTCAAACAGTGTGCATAACCTATATCTGATGAGTCAGGAACTCGAGCAAGTTGTTGAAAAGTTTAAAATATAAAGCATGGGGACGGTTTATTTCCAAATTATTCTGGGCAAATTATTACTATAACTAGCTATTTTTTATTAAATTTAAAATTATGTTTACTTGCATAAAAAAGGAGAATACACAAAAATTTTTATATCCCCACTAAAATTGCTTAAAGAGTTCTCAAGCAAGAAGAGTACTTTCAACTACTCTTCTTACTTTTTACTGCATAAAAGTCACATATATCAATGTTATTGGCTTCAAAAAATCTCTTTCTTAAACAATCTAAAATAAAATAAAAAGTACATTTAATGAAATCATTTAATCCAATTTTTTTAGCAATATTAATAAATTCAAATAATCCATATATTGAATAATATTGTTTGAAAAAAATAAAAATATTTTTGTGTTTTACCTTTAATGTAAATATTTCTTCACATATTTGTGGATCTATATCATTAAAACAATTAATAAAACTATCTATGTGGTGTGCTTTTCCTTCAGATAAAAATCTAATCATAATCTTATTTAGTATTATCTGGAATTTTGTATGTATGTTATAGCTAATAAGATCATTTAGACTATTTTTATCAAGTTTATTTCTTTCTACCAAATTAATAATTTTTTGTGAATAGTCTTTATAATTATTTAATATAAAAGCCATTCCCCATCCACAAGGAGTAGTCCAACATCCTGCATCTCCTATAAATGAAACATTATCATTGCAAGTATTTTTAATAAGTCCACCTGAGGGATAATATCCATATGCTGGTTCTAAAATTTCTAAATCTCTAAATATCTTAGTTTCTTCTTCCTTACGCAACATTTGGAAAAATATATCTTTTGCAACATCAATTGGCACTTTTTCTTTTCTAAAATACAACGTAAAAAACAAATACGTTTCATCATCTAAAATCATATATTCAAAGACTGGTCTTCCATCTTGTAAAGAAGCATCTAAATCAACATTAGTATCTTTAAATGTTTTCCATAACATATAATCTCCAATTTTTTTATCTTTAGGTATATCCTTATATTTCGCAATACCTCCATATATTGTCCACCAATAATAATCATTATTTAGTCTATATTTTTGTCGTATTATTGAATCATGACCTGATGCGTCAATTAGTAATTTACTTTCAAAAATACCTTTTGATGTTACTACTTTTACTTTCTTATCAATTATTTTATGATCTAAATAAAAACATTGATTAATTATATCACTTTTATTATCTCTAATACTTTTTATCCAATACGAAAGAAGAGATTTTTCCTTTACAAATGGGTATCTCTCAAATATTTTTGTTTCCCAACTAACTTTTCCTCCTGAAAAAGTACTTGCTAAATATCTTTTTACACCGCCATAAGTATATTTAAAAATATCTTCATTCTTAATTGCAACATCATAAGGTATAAACCATTTTCTAGTTGTTTCCCCTGCTATATTTTTATCAATTACTAATATTTTCAATTTTTTAGCTAACTCAGAACCTACACTTAAACCTGCTGGACCTCCACCTACAATAATTACATCATACATTTATCATACCACCTTTAAGTATTTGTTTTTCTTGGCAAACTTAAAATAACATACATTGGGAGGTTTTGCATTAGTTTTACTACAATCTTTGGATAACTTTTTTATATCTGTGGAAAGGAGTATTAAAATTAAGTATCGATTGTAGAAAAGTTTTTAAAAAACTCCACAAGCTATAGCAAAGGTTATTCTCACAAGTCAAAGATTGCCACGTCGCTTCGCTCCTCGCAATAGACACGAGCGGATCTCTGTTATATCCTTCGAAGCTCTATTATACATTATTTGAAAAAATGGGGAAAGTCAAAAAAATAATAATTATATAAATCACAAAAATGAAACGACATATGAATAATTGGATTTTTGCGATAAGAGCTTTAGGTAATATAAGCACACAAAAATAAAATGCAAAATCTTTTGTGCGTTATATATAGTATAAAATAATTTTTGAATAAGTTATTTTTATTCTAATGTTTTAACCTCTCATTAACACCTAACATATAATATTACGTAAACTATATTGAGAGGTGAATTCAATTGGATAACTATATCTATTATAATAATTTCCCAAGGGATTACATGAGTATGACCCCCATGTACCAGGTTGATTATACTCAAATTCAAAATTATCAAAAAGCATTGCAATTAATTAGAGAATCTGTTAAAAGCGAAAAAGAAGATGAAATGTTTTATGATTACTTAATAAATGCGGCACCTTCAGATAAAGATAAAAAAATAATTGAAGGAATAAGAAATGATGAAAGAAAACATTTTAAAATGTTTCGTCAAATGTACTATGAAATGACAGGTACACAGCTCCCTCCACCGGAAGATGTCAAATTTGAAAAACCAAAATACTACATCTCTGGAATTGAAAAAGCACTATTTGGTGAGTTAAAAGCAGTTGAAAGATATCGACAAATAGCATTCGGTTTAATTGGTAGAAAATACCTTAATATGATTACTGAAATTCTCACTGATGAACTGAAACATGCAAGTATGTATAACTTTTTATATGCTGAAAATAAAAGGAGTTAATTTTTTCACATAATAAAAGATAAATCAGATTAAATATATATTAATTCGATTTATTGCAAATTTTTTATTAATGTAGAAATGGGGACGCTTCTCGATTACTTAAGAATTTAGGAGCGTTAGATTGTAAAAAAGGCTAAATAAATCATGTTATTAATGATTTATTTAGCCTTTTATTTATTTTTTAAAATTCATCAAATATTAATAATAACCTGTGATATAAGCCCTATTGATAATAACCTATTCTTATTTTAAATGTTTTTGTTTTAAAATTTTATAAATTTATTTTAGACCTTACATTCGATAAGTTCCTCAAACAAGTCTTGATAAACTAAATTTTCCTTTAATAACTCGTATCCTCTACTACATAAGCAAGAACATCCCGAAATGGTCATATTGTATAAATTACTACAGATCTCTTTATATGTAAGCCCGCATAATACTCTTAAAGCATAAGCTGTAAAAGCTCTAAAATTAATAA
>CAYYEC010000219.1:0-7112 GCA_964470745.1 uncultured Eubacteriales bacterium
CTTTGAAACTTTTTGGAAGCATACCTTTTCCGGATGTACTGTAACATACTTATTGGTTTTAATATAGAATCATTTTTGCGTTTAATATAATTTAAAAGCTATAATGACTATTTTAAGGTTAAATAAAGTAAAGGGGAAGATTATATGGCTAAAAAATTAAAAACAATGGATGGAAATCAGGCTGCAGCACATGTTGCATATGCATTTACGGAAGTTGCCGGAATCTATCCAATAACACCATCTTCTAATATGGCAGAACATGTAGATTCATGGTCTGCACAAGGAAGAAAAAACATATTTGGACAGGAAGTAAGAGTTGCTGAAATGCAATCTGAGGCAGGCGCTGCCGGAACTGTTCACGGTTCATTAGCAGCAGGTGCTTTAACAACTACTTTTACGGCTTCTCAAGGGTTACTGCTTATGATACCAAATATGTACAAAATTGCAGGAGAATTACTACCCGGAGTTTTACATGTAAGTGCTCGTGCGGTTGCCAGTCACGCACTTTCAATTTTTGGTGACCACTCAGACGTCATGGCATGTCGTCAAACAGGATTTGCATTGCTTGCATCTTCTAATGTACAAGAAGTAATGGATTTAGCTTCTGTAGCGCATTTATCAGCTATTAAAGGAAGAGTTCCATTCTTGCATTTCTTTGATGGATTTAGAACTTCACATGAGGTTCAAAAGATAGAAGTGTTGGATTATGATGAGTTAACAAAACTAGTTGATATGGATGCTGTTAAAGCATTTAGGAAAAATGCATTAAATCCTGAACATCCTGTACTAAGAGGAACTGCTCAAAATCCTGATGTATTTTTCCAAGCTCGTGAATCATCAAATAAATTCTATGAAGCTACGCCAGCTCTTGTCCAGGAATATATGAAAGAAATCAATAAACTTACAGGAAGAAATTATGACTTGTTCAACTATTATGGAGCTCCAGATGCTGATAGAGTTATTGTAGCTATGGGTTCTGTTTGTGATACAATAGAAGAAACTATTGATTATTTAAATTCAAAAGGAGAAAAGGTTGGACTTGTAAAAGTACGTTTATACAGACCTTTCTCAATGGACAATTTCATGAAAGCAGTACCTGCAACTGTGAAAAAAATTGCTGTATTAGATAGGACTAAAGAACCAGGAGCAATTGGGGAACCACTTTACCAGGATGTATGTACAACATATTTTGAAAAAGCTGAAAGGCCTGTGATTGTTGCCGGTCGTTATGGACTTGGTTCAAAAGATACAACCCCTGCTCAGATTATAGCAGTATATGAAAACCTAAATATGAGTGAACCAAAGAATCATTTTACAATAGGTATAATTGATGATGTAACATTTACATCTTTAGTAAGTAATTCTGACGTTAACACTACTCCAGAAGGTACAATAAGCTGTAAATTCTGGGGACTTGGATCTGATGGAACGGTTGGGGCTAATAAGAACTCAATTAAAATAATTGGAGATCATACTGATATGTATGCTCAGGGATATTTTTCATATGATTCAAAGAAATCAGGAGGTATAACAGTATCCCACTTAAGATTTGGTAAAAAGCAAATAAAATCTACTTATTTGATTAATAAAGCAGATTTTGTTGCATGTCACAATCCTTCTTATGTTGATAAATATGACATGGTATCTGATTTAAAACCTAATGGTACATTCTTATTAAATTGCGGATGGACAGTTGAAGAATTAAGTGAAAAATTGCCAGCAAATATGAAAAACTATATTGCTAAAAATAATATTAGCTTATACACAATTGATGCTGTGTCAATAGCGAAGGAAATTGGTCTTGAGAACAGAATCAATATGGTAATGCAAGCTGCTTTCTTTAAATTGGCGAATATTATACCTATAGATGAAGCTGTGAAATATATGAAGGAAGCTATTTTCAATACTTATGGCAAAAAAGGCGATAAAATTGTTAACATGAACTATGTTGCTGTTGACAAAGGTATTGAATTGGTTCATAAGGCTGAAGTTCCAAGCGATTGGGCGACAAGTGTTGATACACCTAAGGTTGAAAAAGATGTACCTGAATTTATTAAGAATATACTTGAGCCTATGAATAGTCAGAAAGGCGATGAATTACCTGTAAGTGCATTTGTAGGCAGAGAAGATGGAACTTTCCCACAAGGTACTGCAAAGTATGAAAAGAGAGGTATAGCAGTGGATGTACCAGAATGGCAGATAGATAAATGTATTCAATGTAACCAATGTTCTTATGTATGTCCACATGCCGTAATTAGACCTTTCCTTTTAAATGATGAAGAAGTTACAAATGCTCCTGAAACTTTTACTTCGAAAAAAGCTGTTGGAAAAGGCGCAGATAAATATAATTTTAGAATTCAGGTATCAGCTCTTGATTGTACTGGTTGTGGAAATTGTGCGCAAGTATGTCCTTCAAAAGAAAAGGCATTAATAATGAAACCAATAGAAACTCAAATGCAGGAAGCTGACAATTGGGAATATGCTATGGGGTTATCTGTAAAAGAAAATCCAATAAATTCTGAAATGCTTAAAGGAAGCCAATTTGAGCAGCCATTGCTTGAATTCTCCGGAGCTTGTGCAGGATGTGGTGAAACTCCTTATGCTAAGCTTGTTACTCAGCTTTTTGGAGATAGGATGATGATTGCAAATGCTACGGGGTGTTCTTCTATTTGGGGAGGAAGTGCTCCATCAACTCCCTACACTGTAAATCACAAGGGATGTGGACCTGCATGGGCAAATTCCTTATTTGAAGATAATGCAGAGTTTGGATATGGTATGCATTTAGCTGTAAACCAAATCAGAAATAAATTAAAGGGTCTTTGTGAAAAAGCATTAGCTTTAAATGTAACAGAAGAAGTATCTGCTGCTATGAAAGCATGGATGTAAAATATGTATAATGGAAATGTATCAAAGAAAGCTTCGACTGACCTTATTAACGTAGTGAAAAATGCAAATACTGAATCAGCAGACCTTAAAGCAATATTTGATGAGATTCTTGAAAAACAGGATTTCCTTGTTAAAAAGTCTCAATGGATTATAGGTGGAGATGGTTGGGCTTATGATATAGGATTTGGTGGTCTTGACCATGTGCTTGCATCTGGAGAGGATGTAAATGTACTTGTTTTTGATACAGAAGTATATTCAAATACAGGAGGTCAGGCTTCAAAAGCTACGCCTACAGGGGCTGTTGCACAGTTTGCTGCTGCAGGTAAAGGAATTGGTAAAAAAGACCTTGGTATGATAGCTATGTCATATGGATATGTTTACGTTGCTCAGGTTGCAATGGGTGCAAATCAAAATCAAGTATTAAAAGCCATAGTTGAAGCTGAAAAGTATCCAGGACCTTCAATAGTTATTGCTTATGCTCCATGTATCAATCATGGTTTAAAACTTGGTATGGGATGTACTCAACTAGAAGAAAAGAGAGCTGTGGAAGCAGGATACTGGCACTTATATAGATACAATCCTTTATTAAAGGAAGAAGGTAAAAATCCGTTTACTTTAGATTCTAAAGAGCCTACGGCATCATATAAAGACTTCTTAATGAGTGAAGTAAGATATTCATCATTAACAAGGAGTTTCCCGGATAGAGCGGAGAAACTATTTGAAGCAGCTGAGAAGAATGCTAAAGAAAGATATGAAAACTATAAGAGACTTGCAGAAAATAAATAAGTAATACAAAAAAAGAGCTGTTGGGGAGAAATCTTCAACAGCTTTTTTTACTGAAATATCATAAGTAAGGAACAGAGGGAATTCCACAAATTTACAAATTATTATTATCTGAAGGAAGTATTTAATGCCTTTAACAGTACCCGTATATCGTATTTGTAAGGAGTGACCGGGCAGATTTTTTTATCAACTCCAAGCAAGGTATAAACAGCTATTCTAGCGGCACGAATAGAGTATTCCTCTGTGAACACCATGTCTTCAGGAATTTCGACAAACTGGCTGATCATTGCAAGGTTTGTTGAGCCTTCCGGTACTACCTTTGGACGGTCCTTCATCGCATGAGGCTGGAATTGTGAAACAATGTAAGGCATCATACATGGTATAACATTAACTACAGTATCCATAATTGTATCAATTTCATCTTCAAAATGCAGATGATACAGTAGCTCGATAAGTATTTCCTCTCCTGTGCATTCACGCATAGGCTTATTTACATGGTTGCCTTCTTCGTTAGTATACAGTCCATAACCCCAGAAGATTGTTGTATCTTCTGGCTGATTTTTAAAATGAGGCTGTGCAGCAACTACGATGGACATCAACCAGTTAGAATCTTTAAAGGTCATCAATGCACCGCTGCCAGGCTTGTTGCGGGAATATTTCTCAATCATTTTAAGCAGTTTATTACCCCGGCAGGTAACGGTAAAGGATTCCCAATTTGTCTCTTCTGCATTTCCAAAGAAGGGTTTTGGATTTCCAAGTCCATTCCTTTTGGATGCTATTTTTGCCCAGAGATCGCCTGAAATGGGATTTTCAACAACCATTTTTGCGGGAGTATGAAGATCACCAAGTGTTGCATTGTCAGTCATACAACCATTGGTTACGATACACAAATCATCCTTGTTAAGATTAATTACGCCTTTTTTCTCATCCTCTTTATAGTGGATTGCAGTAACGGTAATACCTTCGGCATCTTTAAAATCCAAATCAGTTACTGTGTATTTCAGGGTAAAGTCAACACAGAAACTATCCAGATAGGTTTTTATGGGATGTATAATAGAATCATACTGGTTATAGGGTGTTCTTGTTACACCTTCAAGAGTTTGTATACGTGAGAACTCAAATATCATACGGTTCATATATCGTTTAAGTTCAAAAAGACTGGACCACTTCTGGAAAGCAAATGTTGTCTGCCACATATACCAGAAGTTTGTTTCAAAGAAATGTGGTGTATCTGCAAACCAATCAGAGATACGCAGATTATCAAGTTTTTCTTCGGGAGTGATCATCAGTTTTGCTAGTGCAATACGGTCGGCATTGTTAAATCCCATGGATGTAACATCCAGTATTTCGCCATCCTTGTCAATGAGTCTTGCATTAGAGTGAGTGGGATGGGTATAGTCAAATGCAAGAATTTCTTCACAGACGGAAATTCCCTCTTTCTCCAAGGAAGGTATGTAAGACAAAAGCTCCCACGTATTTTCATAGGTTTCTTCATTTAACATTCTTCCACCACGGCAGATAAATCCATCTACTGCATTTCCTCCACCGTCATTACTTCCTCCAAGTATATGCATACCCTCTAGAATGTGAATATTTTTTCCTGGGAAATTGCAATCTCTTATTAGGTAAACAGCTCCTGCCAGTGATGCTAGCCCACCACCTACTAAATACACATGATTATTTTCATATTTTTTTTTCATATCAATCGCCCCCATAAATTTTTTTTAGGAAATTGTCATATATAATTCCTTACACAGATAAATATAGCCCTTTGAATATTGAATAGATATAATCAGAAAGTGTAGGATGTATAGTTTTTATACAATTGGGCTAAATTGTATAAAAATAAGACGCAGCTAATTTTTCTCTATCACAATTTATTTTCGTATCGCTGAAGTGCTTTTATAAAATTCCCTTCAATTAGTTCACTAAGCTTTTCAATTATAAGCTTCGGGTCTTCCTTCATACCGTCTTTCATCCACTGAATTATAAGACCGATAAATGCAAGCGCATAGAAGTTTGCGATAAATTTTTTATCATCTTCTTTAACCTTTATATTGCAGGAAATTTCATTAACCACCTCCATTAGTAATTCATTTATAACAGAATAAAGGTACATATCCAGATGAGTTCTGCTTAAGGAGTTGAAAGTATTGAGGCAAAAGGCCTTATTATCTTCTATATATTGAAATATTTTGTAAAAACCATTTGTCCAGGTATTGTAACTCCTGTATTGAGCTATACTTTCAATAGCTTCAGTTTTATAAATCCAATCAACTAAATCAAAAATATCCTGAAAATGATAGTAAAAGGTCTGCCGATTAAGGCCGCAGTTATCTACGATATTTTTAATTGATATCTTATTTAAGGGGGTACTCTTCATTAGTTCCTTTAAAGAAGCAGCAAGAGCTTTTTTTGTTATTTGAGAACTGGGCACGTTATCACCTGCAACTTTGTAAATTAAAATTTGTCCATATCAATTATATCTAAATAAAAGTATTAGATCAATGAGGTATTAGATTTTTAGAGTCTCTGCAAAAACAATTTTTCCTATATGTACCTGTTACTATTTTTTTGTATACATAAAACAACTTGATTGACAAAACAATAATCTTTCTGTTACTATTACTATGTAAAATAGAAATTAACATTTCTTAAATAAAGATTATAACAGCATTATGCTGATTAATATAGATTTAATATATATGTTGCAAAAAAAGATATTATATGGAAGAAGTAAGCAACATATAAACAGAGGAATATTATTTTGCAATGTTTGAATGGGAAATGTGAAAAGTTTATTGCAAAAGATATAGGACATGGGGTGGTTATACCAGCCCGTTTTTGAGTTTCAAGAATTAATTTCTTGGAATAAACGAAATGAAACATGTAGATATACGATTTTAGTTTTAGGAGGGCAATATACAATGAATGATACAAAACAACCTAAGGCTGCCATAGTTATGGGAAGCGATTCTGATTATCCTAAATTAGAGGGTTGTATTAGATTACTAAAGCAATTTGAAGTTGAAGTTGAGGTTTTGGTTTGCTCAGCTCATAGAACACCTGATAAAGCATCTGATTTTGCAAAGAATGCAGAAGAAAATGGGATAGATGTAATTATTGGAGCTGCTGGAAAAGCTGCTCATTTACCTGGTGTACTTGCAGCATATACATCCCTTCCTGTAATTGGAGTACCTATAAAATCTTCAACGATGGATGGCTTGGATTCATTGCTTTCAATTGTACAAATGCCTGCAGGGATTCCTGTGGCTACTGTGGCTATTGATGGTGGAGATAATGCAGCATTATTAGCTGTACAAATCTTATCAACAGGATATTATTTCTTAAAAGATAAGATGAAAGAGTACAAAAAGAAAATGGCGGAAAGGGTAATAGAGAAAAACAACGCTTTGCAGGAAAAAATTAAAAATATTTAAAAG
>CAYYEC010000220.1:0-7091 GCA_964470745.1 uncultured Eubacteriales bacterium
GCCTATGGCAAAAGAAGTTAATAAAATGTGCTTTGAAAATAAATATTTACTTGGAAGTGTTGGAGATAATATTCTTAGAATTCTACCTCCCCTAATAATACAAGAAGCAGATATTGATGCAATGGTAGCAGTATTAGATGATGTTCTATATACAACGCAATAAATCTTTACATTATTTTTAAAAATATTGCGTTGTATTACCTTTAAAACTCAGAACATAAATAACCCTACCGTATTTTACTTATCTCATTCTATATGATTTTGGTTTAGTAATAAAAAATATCTCTATTGGTAAGTATTTATCAATAGAGATATTTTTTGAGATTTCTATATGGGTAAAATTATTTTAAACAAATTTTCTGAACCGATATTAATAAATTTAACTTTTCCAATCTTTTTAAAATCCTTTTTAATTCTTGATATACCTATTCCAGATTTCATAAATCTTCTTTTTGTGTCCAAAGTTAAAAGTTTTTGATACAACCACGAATTTCTTCTTTCTGGATTATTTTCCCTAATAAATTTATACACAGTATTGCCCGCAATAAGAGCCCCAGGATTGCTAATTTCAATATTTTTTTTATTTATTATTAGAGTAACACCTCTTGAATTATCCAAGTAATCCCTGTGAACCAATGCATTAGCTATTGCTTCTTCTAATGCATTTATTGGATAATTCTTTTCATCTAATATAGTTCTTAGATACTCTGTTACTGAATCAAGCATTGTTAGAATATTACCATGAAAAATTTTTACATCCTCATTCATAACTACCTTTACATAGACATGCGGTAAATAAAGTGAAGGATTCTTACCAAAAAGCAATATACCCCCAATAGTTGGAGAGTATAGTTCATCTCCATATTTACGTCCAATAATACCCATTGTTTCTAATAAAATTTCGCTTGGATTTTGACTTATGACATTTAATCCTAAAAAATATTTGTTTATTAAATTATAGTCCAATTCATTGCAAGATATATTTCTCAAAACTACTGTTTCATACGTCATGATCCCATTTTCTTGAAATAAATTGGCTATTTCACCTCTCCTTGCTATATCAGTGGTAGACCCTCTTCTAATATAAAAAGCACCATTACGTAACATTTGATGAGGTTTATGGCTATTTGCAAAAATAGTAATAACCGCTACCACTCTCGAATCTAATTCAATAAAATCAACTGATATTGGAACTGGCGGATCACATCTATTGTAAATTATTTGTTGTATTTGTTCTTCTTTAAAATCCCCTGGATCAACACCTATAACTTTTTTCGTCTTATCTTCTATACCAAAAATTATATATCCTCTTCCACCTCTTGAATTAGCTATAGCAATAACATCCTTTGTCAATTCTTTCTTTTCACTTTCTGTGACAAGGTGGAGAGCTTGTTTAAAGTCCAGCTTAGGACCTTCTTCCTGCTTTAACAATTTCATAACTTTATTGATATCCAATAGACTAGCCTCCTTCGGAGACAGAAGCTGAGATCAAGATTACTGTTAAGGTTTAAATTTCTTATATCTTAACCTTAATCTTAACCTTTTTCCTACTCTCAACTGTTAATCATCTTCTTTTAGCCAATTCATCATATATATCATCCAGACTAACGCCTCTCTCAACCATAAGAACAAACAAATGATACAAGAGGTCTGCAATCTCATATTGAATTTCAGCTTTGTCTTTGTTTTTAGACGCAATAATAACTTCTGCTGTTTCTTCTCCAACTTTTTTTAATATCTTGTCTAAACCTTTTTCAAAAAGATAGTTGGTATAGGATCCTTCTTTGGGATTTATAGTTCTATCAACAATAACATCATATACTTCTTGCAAAATTTTCGCTTTATTATTTAATTCTATTTTTTCCATCTCTTTAACTCCCTCTCTATGTATTTCTCTATAAAAACAAGAATAGTTTCCTGTATGGCATGCTGCTTCTATCTGTTCAATTTTAATTAATAAAGTATCTCCGTCGCAATCAAGATGAATAGATTTTACATATTGAAAATGTCCAGAGGTTTCACCTTTCAACCAAAGCTTTTCTCTGCTTCTGCTCCAATAATGAACTTTCCCTGTTTCTATAGTTTTTAACAAAGACTGCTTATTCATATATGCCATCATAAGTACTTCTTCAGTTTTATAATCTTGAGCAATAGCTGGAACTAAACCTCTATTATCAAATTTTATTTGCTTAATGACTTCTTCCACTATTTTTTCTCCTAGTCCAAAATTATTTTAAATAAGTTCATTTTAGCCTATATTAAAGTCAAAATCAAGTCTTCAAAAATATAGAAGAAAATTTGTACAGAATAATTTTATATTACTAAAAAGTATATATGATTGACTCTAATTCAACTATAGTATACCATAAATTTCTTAAATCAAATATATTTTATAATATTTTTTAGAGTTTTTAATTTTTAACTTGCAGGATTTTAATTTGCTATATAGAATATAATATAATTAGGTCATAATGTTAGGTCATAAAATAGTATTCATAATTGTTAACATATTAATTATTTCAATATGTGTTTTTTTGAAAGGAGATTTAAATATGATTGTTAATCCAAAATTTAGAGGTTTTATTTGCACTACTGCCCATCCAGTAGGCTGCGCTCATCATGTACAGGAACAAATAGACTATGTGAAAAGCCAGGGTAAAGTTGCTGGACCAAAAAAAGTCCTGATAATAGGGTCTTCAACTGGATTTGGCCTGTCTTCAAGAATAGTATCTGCGTTTGGATGTGGTGCTGATACTATTGGTATTTGTTTTGAAAAAGCTGCCTCTGGTAAAAAAACTGCTACGGCAGGGTGGTATAATACAGTAGCTTTTGAAAATGCGGCTTCTGATGCAGGATATTATGCGAAAACAATAAATGGAGACGCTTTCTCAAATGAGATAAAAAATCAGACCATAGAACTAATAAAGAAAGACCTTGGTCAAGTTGACATGGTTATATACAGTATTGCTTCACCAAGACGTACTCATCCTATTACAGGAGAAGTCTTTAACTCAGTAATTAAGCCTATTGATAAGCCTTATTCGAATAAAACTATGGATTTTCATAATGGAACTGTTTCGGAAATAACTGTTGAATCTGCAACTGAAGAGGAAGTTAATCACACCATTGGAGTTATGGGTGGTGAAGACTGGGAAATGTGGATAAACGCTCTTTCAAATGCAGGTGCTCTTGCTAAAAATGCTATTACTTTTGCTTTTTCATATCTTGGTCCTTCTCTAACTCACTCAATATACCACGAGGGAACAATTGGTCGAGCAAAAAACCATCTGGATAAAACTGCTAAATCATTGGCTGAAGACTTTAAAGATATAGGCCTAAAGGCTTATATTTCAGTAAATAAAGCATTAGTTACTCAGGCAAGCTCAGCTATTCCAGTTGTTCCATTATATATTTCAATTTTATTTAAAATAATGAAAGAAAAAAAGCTTCATGAAGGATGTATTGAACAAATGTATAGGCTTTTTGCTAATAGACTTTATGGAGAAGAACTATTACTAGATGATGAAGGTAGAATTCGAATTGATGATTTGGAAATGAGAGATGACGTCCAAGCCGAGGTTATAAAGCTTTGGGAAAACATTAATTCAGATAATATCTATGAGATGTCTGACTTAGAAGGATATAGAAAAGATTTCTTTAACTTATTTGGATTTGGATTTGCTGAAATAGATTATACTAAAGATGTTGAAACAGAAATTAATATACCTAGTGGTTTGTAACACTTCATTTTTATAATCCTATTTTAAGTGTTACAAATCTACTTCCTCTGTCTGTGGTCTGCACACCCTAAAAAGCATACTTTACAAACCACTAGTAGTTTATAACGCTTCAAATTCGAGTTTTATTCAAAGCGTTACAAATCTACTTCCTTAATATGTGGTCTGCATACCAGAAACAATACACGTTACAGACCACTAGTATTGAATAATATAATTTATATGGCAGACAAATTTGTCTGCCTTTTTTATTAATCAAAAATACTTAATTGAACCTGAGAAACCTTGTTCTCATAAGAAGGCATGCTTGTAGAGATATCATATTTATTACATTCTTCATAAAAAGTTTGTTTTAATTTTTTAATATTATTCGCGCTACAACTGTAATAGTTTCCAAACTTTTTTTCATATTTACTTTTTAAACCCGGAAACAAGTTATCAAGCTTATCATAGTAATACTCTCTTTGTCTATCTCTTAGTGTAACTCCAAATGCAGGGTATATATATCCTACACCATATTCTTTCGCCTTTCTAACAATATCAGCAATATTTTCAATATTATCCTCTATAAATGGTAGAATAGGCATCATGGTAATACCTACAGTTACTCCAAGAGTTGCCAGTATACCAATTGCCTTTAATCTGTCAGATGGCAAAGGTGCAAATGGCTCAATTTTTTTAGCTAATTCATCATCTGTTGTAGTAATTGTAATTGATACGGATGCGTAAATTTTATTTATTTCAGATATAATATCTATATCTCGTAATACCAGATTACTTTTTGTGGTTATATGAACCGGAAACCGCCTCTGAGCAATAACCTCAAGAGCATTTCTTGTAAGCTTGTATTCCTTTTCCGTTGGAATATACGGGTCACTCATAGCACCGGTTCCTATAGTACCTTTATTACGTTTTGTTGCTAATTCTTTTCTTAATAGGTCAACGGCATTTGTCTTTACCACTATATCTTCAAAATTTTCGATTCTATAACATTCACTTCTAGAATCACAATATATACACCCATGGCTACAGCCTCTATAAATATTCATGCCATATCTTACTCCAAACCAAGCTGAAGGATGTTTATTGTAAGTAAGAATTTTTTTTGCTTTAATTTCTTTAATTATATCATATCACTCCATAAAATACTTTATTATGGTTTTTTACCACAATACTATTATATCATATTATATTAAAAATCATTGCAACTAATCGTATTTTATGTCATATTCCACTAATAATAATTTATCTTCCAAATACCAATTGGCATATCCATAATGCACCCAGTATGCCAGCTACATCTGCTATTAACGCTGCTAATAATGTATATCTAATATTTTTTATACCTATAGCACCAAAGTAAACAGCCAATGTATAAAATATTGTTTCTGTAGACCCCATCATAGTTGATACCAGTCTTCCTATAAAAGAATCAGCTCCATATTGTTTCATTATATCAGCAACTAATGCAAGAGAAGCACTTCCTGATACAGGCCTCAAAAATGCTAGTGGTAAAACTTCAGAGGGTATCCCTATAAGCTTTGTTATGGGTGTAAAAGCATATACAAGTAAATCTAGAGCTCCAGACGCTCTAAATACTCCAATTGCAACAAGTAAGCCAACCAGAGAAGGAATAATTTTCACAATTGTGCCTACTCCTTCTTTAGTACCTTCTACAAAAGCATCATAGACCTTAACCTCTTTATAAACACCAATTAATAAAATACTCAGAAAAATAGCCGGTATAGCAAATACTGTTAGATCTTTTATTATCGACATTCTTTTTCACCTATTCCTATATAGAACGCAATAAGTAAATTACATTAGGGTTATTTGCGCTCCGAGTTTTAAATGTAATACAACGTAATATTTTAAAAGATAATGTAAAGGACTTATTGCATTGTATATAATAAATTAGCATCTGGTTTTTGCTCTCTTTATTCCATATATTTTTGTAAATATTTTTACTGAAATTATTCCACCTATTGTTGCACATATGGAAGCAAACCAAACTGTAACAATTATTTCTGTAGGATTTGAAGAGCCTGCAGCTTTTCTAATGGCAATTGTTGTAGCAGGAATTAATTGAATACAAGAGGTGTTTAAAACCAGGAACATGCTCATTGCATTTGTTGCAACATTACTTTTGCCATTCAATTTCTGCAATTCTATCATTGCCTTTATTCCTAATGGTGTAGCTGCATTACCTAATCCAAGGAAGTTAGCGACTAAATTCATGACTACCGATCCAGCTGCAGGATGAGTTGAAGGTATATCAGGAAAAACAACCTTCATTATAGGCTTAACTGCCTTTGAAATAGTTTTAATTAACCCTGATTTTTCTGCAATCTTCATTAGCCCTGTCCAAAGGCACATTATACCAAGCAATTCAAAACACAGCTCTATTGCCTTTTGTGAACTTTCAATTGCAGCCTGTGTAACAAGCTCTGTTTTGCCATTAATTATTCCAACTGTAAAACCTATAATAAGCATTGCCACCCATATATAATTCAGCATATTATACCTCAATTAAAATGAAAATATAATTTTCATCAGCGTCATTTTACTCCAGAGAATTATATTAAACGCACAAATGATTCCTATATACAACGCAATAAATCCTTTACAGTATTTCTAAAAATATTGAGTTGTATTACCTTTAAAACTCGGAATGCAAATAACCCTAATGTAATTTACTTATTGCGTTCCATATATATTAAATTAGTATTGATATTTGTTCGTTTAACGAGTTTTATATGTGTAGATTTCACATAAGTTAAATTGAAAATGTAGACACATTTACGCAAAATCTATAACATATAAATATTTATTATTTATATGTTATATGTTGGTAATAAATTACATAAAAAATTTTTTTAACATGTATATTCATATTTATGTCAAATTCGTCGAACAATGTCGAATTGTGTTCCATATCATTTCCCAGTTAAAAATTGTATGAATTGACACAAACAAATATATTTAAAACTGGTATATACAAAGTAAACTAATGTAATGTTTCTGCGCCAATCCCATGAATACTCATCTTATTAGATCGCGTCAATTTTTTTGACACTTTTTATACATAAAATACCATAACATTTTTTTGAATTTTTTTTAAAAATTTATTGACGTATATTGTCATATATGGTATCATAAAAATACGAAGTTTGTCGAACAATGTATATTAGGAGGATTAATTATTATGAAATCTACAGGAATTGTAAGGAAAGTTGATGAATTAGGTAGAGTTGTACTACCAATCGAATTAAGGAGAACACTTGACATTGCTGAAAAAGATGCTTTAGAAATTTATGTTGATGGTCCAACTATCATCTTAAAGAAATATGAACC
>CAYYEC010000221.1:0-7089 GCA_964470745.1 uncultured Eubacteriales bacterium
CTGGTATTCCACCAAATAATCCAGACCCAATATTTGCGATTCCTTGAGCAACCAGTTCCATATTTGAGCGGTGTCTTCCTCCAATCATACCGTCAGCAACCACGGCAGATAACAAGGATTCTATACCAGCCAGTAGAGCAATTGTTATAGATGGCGCTATAAGCTGACTTATGGTTTCTAAATTCATATGGGGTATAGAAATTTTAGGGATGGATGAAGAGATTTCTCCAAACCTGCTGCCAATGGTTTCAACATTAAAATGAAATAACTGTACAGCAATTGTAGATACAATAATTGCAATTAATGATCCCGGAATTTTTCTATAGAATTTTGGCCAAAACACAATAATTAAAATAGATATAAACCCAAGAAACAAGCTTTCATTACTCATAGAGCCGAAATGAGTAAAATAACTTTCCATTTTTGGTATAAACTCGCTGGGGACATGGTCTATTTTTAGACCGAAGAAATCTTTGATTTGAGTAGAAAATATTGTTACTGCAATTCCACTTGTAAAACCTGTTGTTATAGGATATGGTATAAACTTAATAGCACTCCCAAATTTAAGAAGCCCCATTAATACCAGAATTATACCAGCCATTATTGTGGATATTACTAAACCCTGAAAACCATATTTTTGAATAATACCATAAACTATAATTACAAAGGCACCAGTAGGACCACCAATCTGAACTCGACTTCCACCAAAAAATGAAATCAGAAAACCCCCAATAATAGCTGTGTAAAGCCCTCTTTCAGGCGCTACACCAGAGGCTATTGCTAGTGCAATAGATAGAGGAAGAGCAATAATACCAACGATGATTCCAGCAGTTATATCTTTAATTAACTGTTGTTTGTTATAACCCCTTAGAACAGTAAATAATTTTGGTTTTAACATAAAAAAACGACCTTTCACAAATTATTCTGACTTTTTTTATTACGGATTAACAAAAACTATATATATGTAATGTACAAAAGATTCTACATTTTTATTTTTGTGCGCATGTATTACCTATGCTTCTTATGGCAAAAATCAAATTATTTGTTTTTCTAATCCCTTTGCTAAAAATATGTAGGTATGTGACTACTTTTAATAGCATTTATTAGTTTAGCAACACCCGTTTATAAAGTAAAGGGCGAATTAAGTCGAATTCATCCATAAAGATATGTTTTTTGGGGTTTTTAATAGTTTATTTAAGAATTTCGTGTGTTTACGTGAAATTAATATATTTTTTAATAATTTTTTGATTTTTTTAAAAATTGGATAATATTGATATAGTTTTAATTAGGGATTTATTGTAGAATGTACAATGTATACTTTAAGAATGTAAAAAATTATTTATATATATTGGGGGAACTTTAATGAGAAAAACAAAAATCATATGTACTTTAGGACCAGCAGTAGATGATGAAAAAATACTTGAAAAATTGATGAAAAAAGGTATGAACGTTGCAAGGATGAATTTTTCACATGGATCCCATGAAGAGCAAAAACAGAGAGTTGAAAAATTTAAAAAAATAAGAGAAAAACTTAATACTCCCATACCTTTACTTCTGGATACAAAAGGACCGGAAATAAGAACAGGAAAGTTTAAGACAAATGAAATTACTTTAAAGGAGCTCGACTCGTTCGTTCTTGTTAATGAAGATATTATAGGTGACAATGCAAAATGTACAATTACATATAAAAACTTATATAAAGATGTTAGTAAAGGAAGCAAAATCCTTATAAATGATGGTCTTGTTGAGTTAGAAGTAGTAGAAATTAGAGAAAAGGATATTTATTGTACAGTTTTGAATGGTGGTATTATTGGTAATAATAAAGGGATAAATGTACCTGGAGCTGAAATAAACCTTCCTTCCTTAACAGATAGGGATATACTTGATATAAAATTTGGTATCGAAAACGAATTTGATTTTATTGCTGCATCTTTTGTTCGTAAGGCATCAGATATAGTTGAAATAAGAAAAATTTTAGAAAAAAATGGTGGGGAAAAAATTAATATAATTGCCAAAATCGAGAATCGTCAGGGTATAGAAAACTTTGATGAAATACTAAGGCTTGCAGACGGTATTATGGTAGCGAGAGGTGATTTGGGAGTAGAAATTCCTGTTGAAGAAGTCCCAATCGTACAAAAATCGCTTATCCAAAAATGTTTTAGAATAGGTAAGCCAGTAATAACAGCAACGCAGATGTTAGACTCTATGATAAGAAACCCTCGTCCAACACGAGCAGAAACAAGTGACATAGCAAATGCTATTTATGATGGAACAAGTGCAATTATGCTTTCTGGTGAGACTGCAGCTGGTAAATATCCATTAGAAAGTCTTGAAACTATGGCAAAAGTAGCAGAAAAGGCCGAAAATTCTATTGATTATTGGAATAGACTGGCAAGTGCAAAATATGATATGAATCCAAGTGTAACAAATGCAATAAGCCACGCAACTTGTACTACTGCTCACGATTTGGAAGCAAAAGCAATAATAACAGTATCTCACTCCGGTCATACTGCGAGGATGGTATCCAGATTCAGACCTGCTTGTCCGATTATTGCAACTACCGTAAATAAAAGAGTTTGTAGACAACTTTCTTTATCCTGGGGTGTATTACCTTATTTAGTGGATGTTGCATCAACCACTGATGAACTTTTTGATATAGGGGTAGATAAAGCACTCCAATCGGAGTTAGTGAAAAATGGAGATCTAGTTGTTATTACTGCAGGTGTACCAACAGGAGTAAGCGGTACTACTAATATTATGAAAGTTCATATTGTGGGTAAAGTTCTTGTTCAAGGTGTTGGAGCAAGTCCCGGAACTGTGACCGGCGAACTTTGTGTAGCAAGAACACCGGAAGAAGCCATGAGCAATTTTCAGGAAGGAAATATTATTGTTGCACCCCATACTACAAATGAGATGCTTACAGTTCTAAAGAGAGCATCAGGTATAATAGTTGAAGAAGGTGGTATTGGGTCTCATGCAGCTATAGTTGGCATGGCACTTGAAATACCGGTAATAGTAGGTGCGGATAATGCTGTAAAGCTTTTGAAAAGCGGGTCAGTAGTTACACTGGATGGGGAGAGAGGTCTTGTATATTATGGTGCCAGTAGTTTGTAACGCTTCTATTTTATGAATTTATTTAAAGTGTTACAAATCTACAACATTAGTTTGTGGTCTGTATACCCTAAAGGGCTGTGTTTCAGACCACATTGAAGATATGGGGAGAAAATTAATGAGGAAAAAGCTTTCAATTATAAGTAATATAACTTTTATATTTGCAATTATTTTAGCAATGTATTCATTAATAAATATATATATTGTAAGAAAAAATTTACCAGAAGGTGTTTGTCCTATTGACAATAATAGACCTGTAATGTATGCAGCAATTGGTTTATCATTGATTTCTTTAGTGTTCTCTTTTGTAGGTGATAAGATTAATAAAAATGAAAAATGAAATAAAGAGCTTTAGGTAGAAAAAAATCCTGAAAGTAATAGCCTGTTACTTTCAGGATTTTTTCTACTTTTCAATAAAATACTTCATCAGTTTATATCCTTTATCTATATGGATTCCAGTTTCTTTTCCCTGAAATTCATCATATCCATTTACACCTGAATTTCTTTTAATACTTTTTTGATATAGAACATAAGGTACAGGGTCAGAAGTATGAGTTCTAAGAGAAAGTGGTGTTGGGTGGTCAGGCAATACTAAAATTTTATAATCATCATATATTTCCAATCCTTTAAGGAGAGTAGATACAACCTGTTCATCTATAATCTCAATAGATTTTACTTTATTTTCTATTTCATGTCTGTGACCGCATTCATCGGGAGCTTCTATATGAAGATAAATAAAGTCTTGTCCACTTTCCAGTTCAGCGAGAGCAGCCTTGGCCTTACCTATGAAATTGGTGTGTATGTTACCTGTAGCTCCTTCTACATCAACAGACTTCATTTTGGCACAAATTGCAATTCCTTTTATAAGGTCTACAGCAGATATTACTGAACCTTTTAAATTGTAGGTATCAAAAAAAGAGGGTATGGCAGGCTTTTTCCCCTGGCCCCATAGCCAAATAGAATTGGCCGGATTCAGACCTTTTTTTATTCTTGCCTGATTTATCGGATGATTCTTTAAAAATTTACTGCTTCTTATCATAAAGTCTAAAATGGTTTTACCAAATTGACCTTTTGGAAGATATTCAGTAATTTTTTTCTCGAGAATATCATGAGGAGGAATAAGGTCAAAATCTAAAGATCCATTTTTCCATACCATACAATGACGATAGCTTATTCCCGGATAAAAGGATATCTCATCTGTTTTAAATTCATTATGAATATCTTCAATAATCTGTTTTGCTTCAGCAGTAGAGATTTCGTCAGAACTATAATCTATCATTGTTTTCTGAGAATAATCATCCTCACCGGATAATGTTACAAGATTGCATCTAAAAGTAACATCACTATCAGAAAGGTCTATACCCATACTGACAGCTTCAAGGGGGGATCTACCTGTGTAATAAAGCTTTGTATCATATCCCATGACTGAGAGATTAGCTACATCGCTGCCGGGAGACATTCCTTCAGGTACTGTGGTAACCATTCCTACTTCACCATTTTGTGCAAGAAAATCAATATTAGGTTTCTTTGCATATTGTAAAGGTGTTTTATTATCTAATTGGGCAACTGGAAAGTCTGCCATACCATCACCCAATATCACTATATATTTCATTATAACCTCCATATGTTAGTAGTTTGTAACGCATCAAATTAATGATCTTAATAGAAGCGTTACAAATCTACTTTTTAAAGTTGTGATCTGTATCCTATAAACAATATGCTATACAGATCACTTGGCATTTTTTAGACTAAAATCAGCAATTTAATTATAACAAATTAAATAAGGTAAGAAAAGAAAAAAATTAATAAATTGAGTCTATTTTGCAGGATTCAAACTTGACTCCTGCAAAAAATAATGTTACCATAATCGTGATAAGAAATTACTATATACAGAATTATGTTTGGAAGGTGAATTTATGTTTGTAACTGAAGCTGTAAAGATAAATAATAAGAATCATTTAGAAATTGGTGGATGCGATTGTGTTGATCTGGTAAAAGAATTTGGAACTCCACTATATGTTATGGATGAAAAATTGTTAAGAGATAATTGTCGCATTTATAAAAATGCTATGGATAAATATTATAATGGAAAAGGAATAGTTCTATTTGCCAGCAAAGCCTTTTGTACTATGGCTACATGTAAAATAGCAGAACAAGAAGGACTGGGTCTTGATGTAGTATCTGGTGGGGAGTTGTATACAGCTATAAAAGCAGATTTTCCAATGGACAGAATATATTTTCATGGAAATAATAAGACATATAGTGAAATTGAACTGGCAATAAATAATAACATTAGAAGAATAGTAGTTGATAATAAGCAGGAATTAGAAACAATAAATAGTATTGCTGCTGAAAAAGGTAAAGTCGTAAATATTTCATTCAGGATTAAACCAGGAATAGATGCTCATACTCACGATTTCATTCAAACCGGTCAAATTGATTCAAAATTCGGTGTTGCTCTTGAGAATGGAGAAGCACATGAAATAATTGAATACGCTTCAAAATTACATAATGTTAAAGTTGTAGGCGTTCATTGCCATATAGGTTCACAAATATTTGACCTTGACCCATTTGAGCTTGCTGCAAAGGTAATGCTGAACTTTATTGCTGATGTAAAAGAAAAATATGGTGTAGAAATAGAAGAACTAAATTTAGGTGGGGGATTTGGAATAAAATATACTCATGAAGACGACCCTATTGAATATGACCACTATATTGAATCAGTATCTAAAGTTGTAAAAACAATTTGTGAGGATAAGAGAATAAAGCAGCCATACATGGTTATGGAGCCAGGAAGGTCAATAGTTGCTCCTGCAGGAATAACTCTTTATACGGTTGGAAATGTAAAGGATATAAAAAATGTAAGAAAATATGTATCTGTGGATGGAGGTATGTGTGACAATCCAAGATATGCTTTATATGAGTCAAAATATGAGGCTGTTATAGCAAATAGACCTGACGCAGCAAAAATAGAAAAGATTACAATTGCGGGTAAGTGTTGCGAATCTGGGGATTTACTTGCAAAGGATATACTAATGCCTAAGATAGAAATAGGAGATATTTTGGCTACATTTGCAACAGGTGCTTATAATTATTCCATGTCGAGTAATTATAATAGAATAGGAAGACCGCCAGTACTTTTAGTTAAAGGTGGAAAAGCCCGAGTAATTGTTAAAAGAGAAGATTTTGAAGATATAATCAGAAATGATGTAATGCCTGAGGATTTATAGTAATACTTTGATACAGAACAGGTTATGCGAAATCTACAATTAAAAGAAGTTCTATAAAAAAGTTGGTATTTATATAATATCAGCTTTTTTTGGTGCGCCTGGAAAAGGTTTAATTATTAAAAATTTTTATAAACTTCTTGTAGGCACAGGGAATTACATGAAATTTAGGTAAATAGACCTAATCAAATGAATTGAATGACTTATATTACCAGCAAATATTTAATGATATAAATAAGTGTACATAAAAAATGTTATTTTATGCAGAAAAGGAGAAAAACATGGTAATATTTGCTAGGTATTGTAAACGGGTTATTGCAATTGCAATCATATGTTTAATGATTGGATTAGTGGGTAATTTTTTATTTTATGATATGCTTGTTTTTGCAGAAGGTGGATTACCGGATACTGAAGCACCAACTATACCAGAAAATCTAACTGTAAATTCAACAAGTGATACTTCAATTGATCTTGAATGGATGGCTTCAACAGACAATATAGGGGTAACAGCATATGAAATTTACCAGGATATGTCTGTAATTGATGAAGTGTATGAGACGAATTATCTGGTGAATGGACTTTATCCAAATACTTCATACAATTTTATAGTAAAGGCAAAAGATGCTGCCGAAAACACCTCTGACCCAAGTAATGAGGTTACAGCTTTAACTCAATTATCAATACCTCAAGATATCTCGACAGAGGCTACAGATGTCAGTATAAAATTAGATTGGACACCCGTGGATGGAGC
>CAYYEC010000222.1:0-7047 GCA_964470745.1 uncultured Eubacteriales bacterium
GAATAGATGGCCTTTGGAAAATAGGAGTGGTTTTTAAAGTAGCTTCAGGAAAGGCTATAAGTTTTTTTCTATTTGGTTTTATGGCTTTATTTGCTATAAATATTTTTGCACTCTACTACTTCTCCAAATCCTTATCGGGTGAAATATCAATGATAGCTAAAAACCTTTCAGATATCGCTGAAGGAGAAGATGTTGACCTTGACAGAAAGCTTGCAGTTATTTCAAATGATGAACTTGGAGACCTGGTGGTTGCATTTAATAAGATTCAAGAACGTGAGAAGCAGCAAATAGAAAGAATGCAGGAAACCCAGGCTATTTTAATTGAACAAGAAAGACTTGCATCACTTGGACAATTAATTGGCGGAATTGCACATAATTTAAAAACACCGATTATGTCTATTGCAGGGGGAATTGAAGCTTTAAATGGATTAGTTACTGAGTATGAAGAATCTATCTATGATGAGAATGTAACAAAAGAAGACCATAAAGAAATAGCTCAAGAAATGCTATTATGGACAAGCAGGATGAAGCCTTACTGTTCGTATATGTCGGATATTATTTCAACTGTAAAAGATCAGACAGCTATTTCAACCTCCACTAAAGGAAGATGCTTTACCTTGAATGAATTAACCAAGAGACTTGAAATGCTTGTAAGCCATGAGATGGTAAGTCATAACTGTAGATTAAATATTGATTGTAGTATAGACTTGCAAACAGAAATAAATGGAGAGATAAGTAACTTACTTCAAATTTTAAGTAACATAATAATAAATGCTACTCATGCGTATGGTAAAAGTGGAGGAGCTATTGACTTCAAAGTAGAGGATAAGATCCAAAGAATGCTTTTTTCTATAAGAGACTATGGAAAAGGTATAGATGAAGAAATTAAAAATAAATTGTTTAAGGAAATGGTAACCTCTAAAGGCAAAAATGGCACAGGACTTGGACTCTTTATTTCATACTCAAATGTAAAAGTTAGATTTAAAGGTGAAATGTGGTTTGAGTCTCAAAAAGATAAAGGGACAACATTTTATATTTCAATTCCCAAAAAGCATGGTTGAATTATTCAATAAATAAAATAGTAATTATTTACAACAAAATGATATAATTTAATGGAGTATTTTGGATTAAGGTATTGTTTATTGATGAAATTATGATATATTATATATATGGCTATAGATAATTGGCATCAATAGTTTTAAACTATCTTTGTTTTTAGGGGGAAGTAAATGAGGAGAAAATATGGAGCAAAACGAAAGAGTTGCAGTATTTGTATTATAGATGATGAAATCGGTATTATAGAATCTGTATCTATTGTATTGAATAGACATGGCTATGATTCTATTGGATATACAGACCCTATAAAAGCATTAGAAGAAGTAAAAAAAAGTAATTTTGATATGATTATATTGGATTATTTAATGATAAATATGAGAGGCGATGAGTTTGTTAGAAAGGTCAGAGAATTCAATAAGGATATCTATATACTACTTTTAACAGGACATAAAGATATGGCTCCACCATTGGAAACTTTGAAAACTCTGGATATTCAAGGATATTGTGAAAAAAGTGATAGATTTGATCAGCTCATATTATTAGTAGAATCCGGCATAAAGTCTATAAATCAGGTAAATACAATAAATAGATTTAAAGATGGGCTGGATAAAATTTTAAAAACAATACCAGAGATATATCAATTAGGTCCTGTTAATACGATTTTAGAAGAGATTCTTTCAGGTGTTATGTACTTTATTGAATGCAAAGATGCATTCATTTTGGCTGATGATGTGCATAATATTTCGAAAAATATAAAGGATAAAAGTATTTTTAAAGGAATTGGTAAATTTAATGTTGACGCTGGAAACTTTATGGAAATGCTTAATTCTGATTTTATAGCATTAATAGGTTTAACAAAGGAGACGCAAAAGGTAGCAAATTATGAAGATGGAGTAATGTTTCCTCTTATAAATGAAAGAAAAATGACCATTGGTGTTATTTTTGTAGATGGAAGGATTCCAGAATACGGATTGAAATTACTTGAGATATATTCAAAGCAAGCTGCAGTTGCCTTAAGTAATGCTTTCTTACATTCTTTAGTTAATATTAAAAATGAAGAATTGAATAATACCTATGACAAATTGAAAGTTAGATATTTAGATACAATACAAGTTTTAAGATTAACTGTTGATGTTAAAGATATATATACCAGGGGACACTCTGACAGGGTCGCATATTATTCAGTGCTAATAGGCAAAGCATTTAATGTGTCAGAAGAAGAGTTGGAAATTTTAAAACTTGGTGGCTTGTTCCATGATATAGGTAAAATAGGAACTTCTGACAACTTATTGTTTAAGACTGATGGACTGAGTTCTGCAGAATATAACGAGATAAAGAAGCATACCTTAAAAGGAGCTCATATTCTCTCAGCAGTTTCTATGTTTAATGATGTTGTGCCTTTAATTAAATATCATCATGAAAGAGTTGACGGCAGAGGATACCCTGAAGGGCTAAATGGTGATCAAATACCGTTTTTTGCCAAAATACTTTCTGTAGCAGATGCATTTGATGCTATGACTTCAAACAGGATATATAGAAAAAAGATTAGGATAGAAGATGCAATAAAACAGCTTCAGCAATCGGCTGGAAGCCAGTTTGATGAAGAAATAGTGGAAATGTTCGTAGGAATTTTAGAGAATTACGAGCAAATTCAACAAGAGATTGCATGTATAACTGAAGAACTTGAGTAATGTGGAATATTTATGGCAGACTATAGAGTCTGCTTTTTTTGTCTCAAAAAGCTTGCAAATCATTAAGTTATATGTTAATATTACACAAAGGAAATACAAGTGTGCGTGTATGGAGGACTTGAGGTGGAGATGAAAAATGAAACAACTTACTTATTAGTAGATTCTTCTGCTGTTCCAGAAGTATTTACCAAAGTAATGGAAGTAAAAAAAATTCTTAGCAAAGGTGAAATTAAAACTATTAATGAGGCAGTTAAAATTGTAGGTTTAAGTAGAAGTGCGTTTTATAAATATAAAGATTATGTTTTTCCTTTTTATGAAACTTCAAGAGGAAGAGTTATGACTTTGCTTTTTGTAGTTGAAGATTTTTCTGGAATTCTTTCAGAGATAATTAATAAAATTGCTTTTTCAAAAGCAAATATATTAACAATAAATCAAAACATTCCAATAAACGGGTTAGCAGATATCACAATATCTATTGAAACGGAAGGAATGGTTAAAGATATAAAAGAATTAATGAGTGAAATAAGTGAAATAGAAGGTGTAAGAAAACAAGAAATTCTTGCAAGAGAGTAGGAATATATAAGTTAAAAGAGAAGAGAGAGAAAAGAGAAAAAATTTGGGAGGTATGATGGATGGTTTATATAGCTGTTTTAGGATATGGAGTTGTAGGATCGGGAGTAGTTGAAGTTATTATGAAGAATGCTGAGAGTATAGGGCATAGAGCTGAAAGAAAAATTCTTGTAAAAAAGATATTGGATGTAAGAGATTTTCATGATGATCCACATAAGAAATTATTAACAAAGAATGCAGACGATATTTTCTTAGATGACTCCATTAAAATTGTTGTTGAGACTATTGGTGGAGTAAAGATTGCTTATGAATTTACCAAAAAAGCTTTAGCCATGGGGAAAAGTGTTGTTACTTCAAATAAGGAATTAGTAGCAACCCATGGCCCTGAACTATTAAAATTAGCAAAAGATAATGGTGTAAGCTACTTATTTGAGGCAAGTGTAGGTGGAGGGATCCCAATTATCCGTCCTCTATATCAATGTCTTGCAGCAAATGAAATTAACAGTATATCCGGTATTTTAAATGGCACAACAAATTATATTTTGACTGCTATGAGAAAAGAAGGAAAAGATTTTGGACAGGCACTAAAAGAGGCTCAGGAAAATGGATATGCCGAAGCTGACCCTACTGCTGATATTGAAGGACATGACACATGTAGAAAAATCGCTATTTTATCCTCAATTGCATATAATACTTTTATAGACTATAAAAGTATTTATACAGAAGGTATATCTAAACTAACACTAAAGGATATAAAATATGCTGAGGAGATGGAATGTGTAATTAAACTTTTAGCATATAGTAAAAAGGTGGGAGAAAAAGTATTTGCAATGGTAGCTCCAGAGATAATAAGTAAATCTCACCCACTTGCAAATGTTGAGGATGTTTTTAATGCAATACTTGTAGATGGAAATGCTATTGGAGATGCGATGTTTTATGGACGCGGTGCAGGGAAATTACCAACTGCAAGTGCAGTTGTTGCAGATATAATTGATATAGTAAAGAATATCGACTCGAGGACAAAGCAAACATGGACTGAAAACAGTAACAGCCAATCTATAAATATAGATGAAATAGAAACAAAATATTTTATTAGAGTAGAAAATGTTGTAGCAAGTACTCAAACTAAAGAAATAGTAAAAAACGTTTTTGGAGAAGTTAACTGGATAACATTAAATGCAAATACTGAAAATGATGAATTAGCATTTATTTCTGAGAAAAAAAATGAGCATAAATTAAAAGAAGAATTAGAGGATTTGAAAAATTCAGGATTAGGTTTAAAAATTTCAAGCGTAATAAGAGTGTTAAGTTGAAGGCGATAAAGCTTTTACATCGCGCTTCAATTACCTTAATTTAATATCACGAAAATATAATTTGCCTATATAAAATCATTTTCGTGATTAATATGGAGTGAATTTGGAGGGATAATATATGAAGGTCTGTAAATTTGGAGGTACATCGTGTGCAACAGCGGAACAAATAAAAAAGGTTTGTGATATAATTTTATCAGATTCTGATAGGAGATTAGTTGTAGTTTCTGCTCCGGGGAAAAGATATAAGGAGGATAGAAAGGTAACTGATTTATTAATACAATGCGCTCAAGCTAAAATGGATTCTGGAAATTATGAAGCAGAATTAAATAATCTAATTGATAGATATGACGAAATAGCAAAAAAACTTGAACTATCTACAGATATTATTGAAGTAATAAAAGATGATTTGTTAGGTAGGTTGAGTGCTGAAATTGAAAATAAAGAAAAATTTATAGATTCACTAAAAGCAGCAGGTGAAGATAATTGTGCTAAATTAGTAGCCCGGTATTTAAAGAAAAAAGGGATTGAAGCGGAATATATAAATCCACGAGATGCAGGATTATTCTTAAGTGATGAATTTGGAAATGCAAGAGTATTACCTGAATCATATGACAATCTAAAAGCTTTAAAAGAAAAGACCGGAATAATGATTTTTCCGGGATTTTTTGGATATTCTAAGTCAGGAGAGATTGTGACTTTCCCTAGAGGTGGATCGGACATTACCGGATCAATACTTGCAGCAGCATTGCAGGTTGATTTATACGAAAATTTTACAGATGTTGATTCGGTTTATGTAGCTAATCCGAATTTAATTGAGAATCCTAAAGCGATTTCAATACTTACATATAGGGAGATGAGAGAATTATCCTATGCAGGTTTTTCTGTACTGCATGAGGAAACTTTAGAACCTGTATATCACAAGAACATATCAGTATGCATAAAAAATACCAATAACCCTTCCGCTCCTGGTACCAGGATAGCTCCAGCCAGAGAAGAAAACATTGGGCTGGTAACGGGTATAGCAAGTGATAATGGGTTTTGCAGTATAAATTTTAGCAAATACATGATGAATAGAGAAGTTGGATTTGGAAGAAAAGTTCTCCAAATACTTGAGGAAGAAAGTGTGTCGTATGAGCATATACCTTCCGGAATAGACAATATGTCTGTAATATATCAACAAAAGTTATTATGTGAAGATAAGGAAAAACGGGTAATAAAAAGGATAAAGGATGAGCTGCAAGTTGATTACATTGATATAGAACATGACTTAGCACTAGTAATGATTGTTGGAGAAGGTATGATGCAATCTGTTGGAATAGCAGCAAGGGCTACCAGTGCATTAGCCAAGTCTTCTATAAATATCAGGATGATTAATCAGGGTTCATCTGAAGTCAGTATGATGTTTGGGGTTCAAGCAAAGGATGCTGATAATGCGGTAAAGGTATTGTATAATGAATTTTTTAATTAATCAAATGGGTGGTTTTTGTTACAATGAATATTGTCATAAAAACCACCCATTAACACATTTATAATAATTATTTATATTAATTTGATAAATATTCATAGACATATAATTTGTTAAATGATAGTATATAAATAACTAAATAAATATTTTACAAATTTTTCGGTTTAACCGAATAAGGGAAATAGGTGAAAATCCTATACGGTCCCGCCGCTGTGTTGGGGAGAAAATTTGCTTAGGAACCGTTAAAATATAACAGCCTCTATATTTCACTGCCAGACTTAATAATACTATTTAGTTTACGTGAAAAGAGGAAGTAATATTTTAACTCATCCTGAATGCCACTGGGAAACTGGGAAGGTGCAAATGATTGATGAACCAGAGTCAGAAGACCTATTTGTAAAATTAACACTACTACCTACGAGAGATGGGGAGGTGCTTTATGTTAATTTTCAAAGCATATACTTTTTTAATCAATACCTCTTAGCTTTATTTTAGGTAAGAAAAATAAATAATAAAGGAAGAGGTGTTTTTATGTTTAGTTTCAAAATTAAAAAAATTTTAAATGTTTTAATTCTTTCTGCTTTTTTTCTATTTATACCTAAAGAAGTTTTTGCAATGCATATAATGGAAGGGTATTTACCGGCACATTGGACTATCTTTTGGGGAATTATAACTCTACCATTTATATTTATCGGACTTAATTCCATAGGCAAAAAAGTAAGCTTAAATCCAAAGATAAAAATGCTTTTAGGAGTAGTTGGAGCCTATGCTTTTGTGTTATCTGCTCTTAAAATTCCATCAGTTACGGGGAGCTGCTCTCATCCAACGGGAGTCGGGCTTGGAGCAATTCTTTTTGGACCTACTACCATGAGTGTACTTGGATTAATAGTTTTGATATTTCAAGCACTGTTGCTAGCTCACGGAGGTATTACAACTCTGGGGGCAAATACAT
>CAYYEC010000223.1:0-7010 GCA_964470745.1 uncultured Eubacteriales bacterium
ATCAATCCCATCATTACCGGCAGCACATATAAACAGCATTCCTGAATTCTCAATATGGTGCTTTAAAGCTGGACTCTCATTAAAATCTCCCCAACTGCAATTTACTATTTTAGCTCCTATTTTTTTAGCATATTCTATTGCTTCTATGGCAGCAGAAGTTAGTCCATGATCATTGCTCATAAACTTTAAAGGAAGTACCTTAACTTTTGGAGCAACTCCAATGATGCCATTTTCTATTCCATAGGCAGCTATTACACCAGATACTAATGTTCCGTGCTTATCATCAGAGTTTGGGTCATAAGCTGAAGAATTTTTATCTATGAAGTTCCATCCTTTTGTATCATCTTCCAAACTATATGGGTCAATATCTTCCGGATTATGACATATATTACTTCTAAGATCCCTATGATATATATCTGTGCCTGTGTCGATAACTGCAACAATGATATCTTCATTACCTTCAGTTTCATCCCAGGCAGGAAGGACATTTATATCTATTCCAGGAATTCCAATATTCCCAAACATATTAGCCTGTCCTATATTTTTAAGCCCCCATTGTTTTTCAAAGGATTCGCTAGACTTAGGTATAAAAGGGAACAATTTATGATCTTTTTGAACATATTGCACCGCTGGATGATTATTGATTTGGCTAATGATTTCGTCAATATCGTCTTCTTCATCCAGCTCCAGTAAATCTATGAAGGAATGAAAAAAGCTCTTTTTATAAAGCAGTTTCTTTATACTCAGTGTATTTCTTAATGCGTTTCTTATTGCATTTCTTATTGCTTCTTTATTAAATTCATTTTTAGTGTCATCAATATATTTTACTATAATGTTTTGCTTTTTTTGACTCACAGAATTTCTCCTTATATTCCATCAATGTTCACATAATAAGTATTTATAATTTTTAACAAATTTAGTATGTATTCATAAATACATTTTATCTCTTTTTATGGGAATATGCAATAAAATTCAGTGATTCGACAAAATTCGTGCAGGATTTTCGCAGATTGTGTAGAATAGTTTACTTAGAATAAAGATACCAATATATGCTTTCATATTTGCTAAGGAGAGTACTTACTAATGAAAATAATGTTGTTATTCCCCCCACAGTTTGACGTTACCATGCCAAGACCTGAACTACCAAGTCTTTTCACCATTTTGAAAAAAGAAGGTCATGATGTAATTTTAAAAGATGTTAATGTTGAATCTTATAACTATTTGTTAAGTAAGAAAGAGCTTAAAAGAGCATATGAGGCTATTTGCTTTCAGGAGCTAATTTAACTGAACTATCAAACTTGATTAATAATGGACAATATTTAATAAATGAAGTTGAAAATGCGAAAGAAAGTATCAAGAGTAAGGAAGAGTTTTATGATTTCGATAAATATAAAAAAAGTATGGATATTTTAAAAGCTTCTTTAAGATTATTGTCAATGGCTTACTTTCCGACAAAACTTTCATTTTATTCATATGAAATGTCATATAGTGCTGCATCCACATCGGATGTACTGATGGCAGTAAAAGATAATAGCAATATTTATATTGATTTTTATAATGCAATTGCTTTGCCTGGTATAATTTCCAACTCACCAGATATAATTGGTATCTCAATAAACGAGGAGTCTCAAGTTATTCCTGGAATGACATTGGCTTATATGATAAAAAATAAGCTTCCCCAAGTGCATATTGTAATTCTAGGAAAGTATTTTACCTATTTAAAAAACTACCTTAAAGAGAACAAACCTTTATTTACATATATTGATAGCATTATAGTACATGAAGCTGAAACTGCCTTTGTAGAACTTATAAAATCTATTGAGGCTAATAAAGATTTGAATGCAGTGCCAAATTTGATATATGTAGATGGAGTAAATATAATTGAAAATACAACCTTTATAAATGAAGATCTGGACAAACTGCCTACTCCTTGTTATGATGACCTCCCACTGAATTTATATCTTTCTCCACAAGTTGTTCTTCCCCTCTATGCGACAAGAGGCTGTTATTGGGGAAAATGTGCCTTCTGCAATTTTCACCTGGCATCTGGAGGTAAATATAGATGCAGGAATTCAGAGAAAGTTCTTGAAGATATTAAAATATTATCTCATAAACACAACTGCGAATTATTTCTTTTTATAGATGAGGCTTTAACACCAAAATTTCTCCAAGATTTTTCAAGAAATCTAAAAAAGTCTGAAATAAGTACTAAATGGGGATGTCATGCCAGATTTGAAAAACAAATGAATAAAGATTTTTTTATTAATCTATATTATGCGGGATGCGTAAGTATAGCATTTGGCTTTGAGTCTGCCTGCGATAGAGTATTGAAATTGATGGATAAAGGTACTGATTCAAAAACCATAGAAGAAGTTCTTTCCAATAGCTTTGAAGCAGGCATTGCAAGCCACTTGACCTTTTTCTTTGGGTTTCCTACTGAAACTAAAGAAGAAGCAAAAGAAACAATTGAGTTTGTGTTAAACAATCTTGAAAAGATAAACTCTCTAAGGTTTAGTCATTACTTACTTGTAGAGAATTCAATGGTATTTCAAAATTCTG
This sequence comes from uncultured Eubacteriales bacterium, assembly GCA_964470745.1. Taxonomy (GTDB): domain Bacteria; phylum Bacillota; class Clostridia; order DSM-8532; family CAYYEC01; genus CAYYEC01. The sequence goes on from CAYYEC010000223.1 coordinate 2,560, forward strand.
AAATTTTTAATATTTCAAAAATATATAAAAAAGGAGGGAACGACCTCTCTTTGAATTATGATTATGAAATTAATCAAGGTATGAGTCAAAAAGAAACGCTTGATTTTACCAGAAAAGTGACAAAACCAATGTTTGAGCTTTATAGTACTATTACAAATTTTCTTTTCACTCATAATGCACTTTATCCAATGTATTATAAGACAAATGATATAACTTGGATTACTGCAGATAAAGATAAAACTGAAAGAAATAAATATCATGAAGAAAGAAGACAAATTACTATTACAAAAATAAATGAACTTTTTAAAGAGTTATAATATTGTAGTGAGGAGATATGAAAATGTATTGTATAAATAAAACATCAAGATTTAATTTAAAATTAATAGCCATGCTGTTTTTGATGCTTGGATTGCATCTATTTCTATTTTCAGCAACTGCTTTAGCAGATTCCAACATGAAACCAATAGAACTGGATGGCTGGAAGTATCGTTGGGGAGATTCTTCTCTGGATGAAAACGGAAATTATTCGTGGCTAAATGAGGATTTAACAAGTAGTGATTGGATGGATTTTAAAATACAAAGTCAAGGTTATTCTAGACCTAAAAATCAAAATTATTTGTGGGTTGGCATAAAATTGCAAAACATTAATTTTGATGATCCATCTATTTTTTTTCAGAATATAGCCGCAGATTCATTACAAATATATCTTGATAAAAAGCTGATATATGAAAAAAATAATTCTTTACTTAGCAATAAAACCTTTATAACAATTTATAATAAAATTTTGTTAGTAGCAGATACTTCAAAAAAAAGTCAATTTTTATACTTAAGAATATATTCAAACAAACCATATATAGGACCCTTAACTTCTGTAAAGGTAGGAAATTATAACGAATTAATTAATTACTCCTTTAGTTTAGATATTGATAAACTAATTTTAGGATTTTTTATATCTATTCTAGGTATTTTCATGATACCAATTATATTCTTTCTTAAAAATAAAGATAAATATAATTTTATTTCGTTAAGTATATTTCATATATTTTTAGGGATTTGGCTTTTATGTCAATATTTATCAAGTACTATGTTTTTATCTATAGAGCCATTTCTAATACATATACTTTTCCTTTATTCAATATTGATATCTATGTATGCTCTAATATCATTTATTCAAGGGTGGTTTTCTGGAATATATAATATTATTTTTAATAAATTAAAATCTATTTTTATTGCTTTAATGTTACTATATGCTGGACTTATTATATTAAACTTTTTTGATTTAAGATATACTACAAAGTTATTATCAGCTTCACTTAATATATTATATCTAATACTTGCAGTGATTTTTATAATTTTAATTATTTTAATCATATTACTTACAAAAAAAGGTAATATAGATGCAAAATTTCTTACCTTTGGACTTTCAATTTTTATTATAATTACAATAGCAGAGCTTTTATTAATATTGTTCTTTAACTCAGTTTATCCTGAGCCAATTATTTCCAAATGGGCTATTCTTATATTTATAATTTCACTAATAATAATTGTAGGAAGGCGCTTTTTTGAGACAAATAAAAAACTTGTGTTATATTCAAATGAGCTTGAAGAAAAAAATAAAACTCTAAATAACATGTGGAATGAACTTAAAAATTCTAAAGAAAAAGTTGATGAATTAAACAAGAATCTCGAAAAAAAAGTTGATGAAAGAACAGCTCAGTTAAAGGTAACTCAAAAGCAACTAATACAATCAGAAAAAATGGCTGCATTAGGTGGACTCGTTACAGGAATAGCTCATGAAATAAATACACCTGTTGGTATAGGTGTAACAGCCTCTTCCCATTTGGAAAAAGAAACTATAGAAATTCTGAAGTTATATAGCAATAATAAAATGAGAAAAAACGATTTTGAAATTTTTCTAAATACCTGCAAAGAATCTTCAAGTATTTTATTATCAAACCTAAAAAGAGCATCAGAGCTTATTAAAGCCTTTAAAGGAATTGCTGTTGATCGTTCAACTGAAGAAAAGAAAAGTTTTAAGTTAAAAGAAAATATCAATAATACATTAATTAGTCTTAGTCCAAAGTTTAGGGAAGTTGAATGTGAAGTAAATATCAATTGTAGCGCTGATTTTGAGTTTCGAAGCTTTCCAGGTGTATTTTCGCAAATATTTACTAATTTAATCTTAAATTCACTAACTCATGGCTTCTCTAAAAATGAAAAAGGGTTAATAAATATAGATATCTACCAGAATAACAATAATTTAATTATTAAATATTCTGACGATGGAAATGGCATTGAAAAGGAAAATATCGAAAAGATATTTGACCCATTCTTTACAACAAATAGAGGTCAAGGCGGAACCGGTTTAGGCCTAAATATAATCTACAACCTTGTATCTCAGACTTTAAACGGGACTATTAAATGTGAAAGCACATTAGGTCAGGGTACAACCTTCGTTATGAAATTTCCTTTACCAAATTAAACAAGTATTATTTGTATTTCTATAAAAAATGAAAAGCGATATGGAGCTAAAATTGCCATATCGCTTTTTATTCCCAATCAAGTATATGTCATTGCCTTATTATCATCTGAATCCACATCTCCAGTTTCTGAAGGCTTTTGAGGAAGTACAAGGTAAAATGTTTTATCAGTTTCTTCTACTACTTTAATTTCAATATCATCTGGTATAACCACTTCTAACTCTTTTTGAATCGCTGCCTTCGGATTTTCAATAAGCTCTTTTCTAAATACTTCATCGTTCCAAGCTTTTTCAATCAACTTCAACTGTATTGCATTTTTAGCGTTTTCTTGTGCCATCAAACATTTCCCCTTTTCAATAAATTTAAAATCAAGAAAATATCTATATACAACGCAATAAATCCTTTATATTACTTTTCAAAATATTGCGTTGTATTACCTTTAAAACCCGGAACACAAATAATCCCAATGTAATTTACTTATTGAGTTCCATACAGTAGTTTGTAACGCTTCTAATTCATGGTTCTATCTAAATGTTACAAACCTACTTCCTTGATTTGTGGTCTGCATATCCTGAATAATACGCGTTACATACCACTAGTTTTAAAACAAAACTAAATATCATTATGTTAATTTTAGAACAAAACATGCTATTTTTCAACATATTTTGTCAATAAGCCCTCAATATTCACATTGTTTTTTTATTAAAAGAAGTTTTTATTAAACATATTTGATTCGACATATCATCTTTAGATAGTCCTCTTAAATTTTCCAGCATAAAGTCAAACGCTGATTGATAAAAAAAGTTTTCAATATTATTTTCTTTCCTTATTATTAAGGACGTACTATTGGATATTGCATAAAAATATGGTATATCTAAGTTTACAAGTGAATTTAGCTCACACATCAATATCTCTTTAAATTCAACTTTCTCATCTAAATTATTTAATTGATTTTTTAGTTCTTTATTTCTTTGAGCGTCATTTTTTAAATATTTAGGGTCAAGGCTTTTTAATAAAAAGTAAGTATATATCTTGGTATTTAACCTTACAAACCTAAGCTGCTTATTTTTTAGGAATTTTAAAGGTTCATTATTTTCAGAAAGTAAATTTTTATGTTTTAAAAGAAAAATGTACATATACTTAAATCCGCCAATTATTTCTTGAATATAGTCAAATGGGTATATAATTTTATTATTTATAAAAGGTAAATTACTATATATTTCATTATTAAGCGGTATATATTTCTGTCTAACATTATCCATATTAATGTTTTCCCACTTAAGCTCATATACCGGATTTTCTTTATCTAGTCCTGCACCAAATCCACTGGCATCAAAAGAATATTCTCCCTTTATAAATGGTTTATCAGGCAAAAGCCCTGTAAACGTAACGTCGTAGCTGCTTTTATTCTCTTTAGTATTCCCATCCATATATTTCTTATGGTACAACAAAGTTTCTAGGTCAATAAGTACAGGATATTCTCCACAAGCTATTACATTCTGAAAATGAAAATCTCTTCCACCAAGACAATAAACAAGAGATAACTGCATTCCTGCCCGATAGTAATATCTTCGAGCTTCTTCTTTCCCATCACATGGCAAATGTTTTACAAACTCTACCCACCCATGAGTTGATTTATTGAGAATTCTTAAAACTTTGAAATCAGATTTAGTTGTATTTCTATTTAGCCAATCAAGCATTTTGAAATATGCTTCTTCTATGCCCAAATTCTTTGGTTTATATATTAAATCTAAACCATTTGCAAAAGATACTTTGAATACTGTTCGCCCTTCGTTATGTCTATCAGATAGTCCTGCATCGACTTTAATTACTTTCCCTAAGTCTTTTCCATCTGAAAAAGTCCTTTGCAGCTCCTCAGAATCTTTTTGCAGCCTTATAATAAACTCGTAAATTGAATCAATCCAGAAATCTTTAACTTTTGTGATTAAGCCTTGGAGAGCAGGGTACTTA
>CAYYEC010000224.1:0-6962 GCA_964470745.1 uncultured Eubacteriales bacterium
TCTCCTTAAAAATTTAATCCTGTTTACAATGATATTACAACAAAAATGGATATAAATCAGCACATATATTGCGATATTAAGAAAGAAATCTACAAATATTGCTTTTATAAAAGCTATTTTTATGATATATTAAACACATAAATCCATGAGGTGTTTTTAATGAAGGAAACTACTTACTATTCAAAAGTTGACAAGACAATAGTCATTAATCATTGTAAAAGAACTGGAAACTTTGATATGAAATTTAATCATTATCATGACAGATATGAAATCTATTATCTTTTATCAGGTGCAAGACGTTATTTTGTAAAAGATAGGATTTATCAGGTAGAAAAAGGAAATGTTGTGATTGTTGATAAGAATGAATTGCACAAAACTGTTGTTACTTCGAATCTTAGTCATGAAAGAATTTTAATAGAATTTGAAGAGAAATATCTTGATGCCTTTGCCGAAAAAGGCGATAATATAAATTTACTTTCAGTTTTCCATAGTAGTGTTAATGTTATAAAATTAGATAAAAGTGAGCAGGAATTCTTTGAAAAGCTGCTCTTTAGAATAATATCCGAAAGTAAAGATTCTAAAATGGGAAGTAATATATATTGCCGAATAACATTAGTTGAAATTCTTATTTTTTTGAATAGATATGTTGAGAATGTTCAGAAAAAGGATTTTGTGCACTTGAGTCCCACACATGAGAAAATTTCAGATGTAGTTAAATTTATAAATGCGAATTATATGAAAGAAATTTCTTTAAAAATTCTTTCAAGAAATTTTTATATTAGTTCCTATTACTTAAGCAGAACATTTAAAGATGTTACAGGATTTTCTTTTATTGAATACTTAAACAATATCCGGATTCGGGAGGCTCAAAACTTATTGAGAAAATCTGATTTTAATATCACACAAATATCTGAAAAAGTAGGATTTGAAAGTACAACTCATTTTGGAAGGGTATTTAAGACTATCACAGGACAATCACCTTTAAAATTTAGAAAAATCAAATCATAAGAAGAAAACCGAGATCACGGTTCTTGATTTCTAACAAATATAATTTACATACAAGATTATTTTGTGTTAATATAGTTGTTGGTATTATATATGTTGCAAAAAAGATATTAGAAGGTATAAAAATATGAACTCTAAAATTAAGAGAATTGGAATATGTGGAGGAACCTTTGACCCTATACATAATGGACATTTAATAATAACCGAGAATATTAGACAAGATTTTGAATTGGATAAGGTTTTGTTTATTCCTTCAAATAAGCCACCCCATAAGAATTTTAAAAAGATAACGGAAGCTGCTCATAGGTGTAATATGGTTGAATTGGCTATAGAAAAGAATAAGTATTTTGAAATTTCAACAATTGAAATGAACAGGGCAGGTTTTACATTTACAGTTGATACTATAAAAGAGCTTAAGAATAAATATGAAGATAACGTAGAGTTGTTTTTTATTTGTGGTGCAGATGTTGTATTTGACCTATTGAACTGGAAAGACCCACAGGAGGTATTTAAGATAACAAAATTTATAGCAGCATATAGAACTGAATATGAAGTGGATAGTCTACATAAACAAGTTAAATTATTAAATAAAAATTATAATGCTAATATTAATTTAGCAAACACACTGTATGTTGAGATTTCGTCCACAATGATTAGAAATAGAGTTGCAAATAATAAATCAATAAAATATCTTGTGCCGGATAGTGTTGAAAAGTATATTTTTGAAAATAATTTATATTATAATATTGAAAATACTTAAGTTATATATAGTTATATTAAACGCACAAATGATTCTATATTAAATTAATAATGGTATTTGTTCGTTTAATGAGTTTTATAGGTGTAGATTTTGCGTAATGTAAATTAACATGTAAAATCATTTACGCAAAATCTATAATTAATTTATCTTATTTTTTATAAATAAAATAACTAATTTAGATGGAGGTTTATTAAATGAAAAAAAATGTAGTAAGAACTTTGTGTATACTTATAGCGACTTTACTTACTTTTTTCATGTTTGCTGGATGTAGTGCAAATACTTCAAAGAAGAAAACTGTAAAACTAGGATATGTTAATTGGTCAGAAGGAATTGCAATAACTAATTTAGCACAAGCAATTCTTCAAGAAAAAATGGGTTATACTGTAGAAACATCCATGGGAGATGTTGGACCAGTATATTCTTCTGTAGCTAGCGGAGATTTTGATGCTTTTCTTGACGCATGGCTGCCAAGCTTGCAAAAGGACTATGCAGATAAGTTTGGTGATAAATATGTTGAGATTGGAGATATATTCCAAGGTACTCTTGTAGGTTTGGTTGTACCTAATTATGTAACTATTGATAGCATTGATCAATTGAATGCCAATAAAGATAAGTTTGATGGTAATATTGTAGGTATTGATGCTGGTGCAGGAATTATGCAGAGTACATCAAATGCTATTACAGATTATGGACTTGACTATAAACTTCAATCCGGTTCAGGTCCTGTTATGACTGCTGAGTTGAAAAAGGCAATTGATGCTAAAAAATGGATAGTTGTAACAGGCTGGCAGCCACACTGGATGTTTGGCAGATGGGATTTGAAGTTCCTTAAAGATCCTAAAGGAGTTTATGGTAAACCTGAATATATTAAAGCTATTGGACGTAAAAATCTTTCAAAAGACATGCCTGATGTTGCTAAATTTTTATCAAATTTGAAGCTAAGTGGTGATCAACTAAACGGTTTGATGTCTGATATTCAATCAAGTGATAAGGATCCTTATGACGTTGCAAAAGATTGGATGAATAAAAATGCAGATGCAGTTAATAGCTGGATAACCAGTAAGTAAATAAAAATAAAAAATCCCCTTGTTTCTGTAGAAACAAGGGGATTTTTTATTTTTATTTTACGCCTTCTGCATAGCCTGTTGTCTTGCCTGCTCCAGCATCATATCCTTAACCTTCATAAGCCTTGTCAAATTACCTCTTTCATTTTCCTCAAGCTTCATATTAATATACTTAATAGTCTCCGTTAATTGAGGAATCAGTACATATTCCAGGGCATTAACCCTTCTTCTGGTTTTTTCTATCTCTTCAGCTAAAAGCTGAGAGGATTTCTCAATTTCAGCCAATTCCAGCATATATGGCAGCACCTCTGATAATGTACCGATTGATTGGTCAAGCTCACCTGAAGTAGTTGCAAAGCCATATGGATATATATTGCTTTCATCGTCACTTTCCCTTTGAAAACCGAGAACCGGCACATCTACACTCATAATATTCTTCGTAGATACCTGTAAGCTAACCTTTTGTTTTGGAAACATCAGGGCTTCTTCCAGTATCTCGGAAGACATTACACTTCTTGCAACCAAAAAGTTTGAGTGTACTTTCATAAGCATTTCTTCAACTTTTTCTCTCAGGTCTTTGTTTTTTCTAACCATTTCGAGAAACTTTTTCATCAGTTCGTCTCTTTTATCTTTTAAAAGCTTATGTCCACGTCTTGCAACTTTTAGCCTCTTTTTAAGCCTAGTCAATTCCATCCTAGTTGGATTTACACGTAAAATAGCCAAGTTTATATCACTCCTTTCAGTCGTGATAGGTCTCCCCGAAAACGAGACACGGGGACGGTTCTTCAGTCTCATGAAAACCATATGAGACAGTAATTAATTGCTACGCAGTATATTTATGTATGATATTTTGCAAAGCAAAAATCATTGAACCGTCCCCATGTCTCATTTTCTCTTAACCTTTATTTCCCCAAGTATTTATCCAGATATTCGTCCTTAATACGCTTAAGCTCTCCTCTTGGCAGTATGGATAAAAGCTTCCAACCGGTTTCAAGAGTTTTTGTTATTGCTCTATCTTCTTCAAATCCTTGTGATACATATTCTTTTTCAAAACTATCTGCAAACTTTGCATATAATTTATCAACATCAGAAAGAGCTGCTTCTCCAAGTATTACAGCCAATTCTTTCGCTTCTTTACCTCTTGCATATGCAGCAAATAACTGATTCATGGTATCTGCGTGGTCTTCACGGGTTTTTCCTTTTCCTATACCTTTATCTTTAAGCCTCGATAGCGACGGTAAAACGTCAATTGGAGGCATAACACCTTTTCTATATAATTCTCTGCTTAATATAATCTGCCCTTCAGTAATATATCCGGTTAAGTCCGGGATTGGATGAGTCTTATCATCTTCGGGCATTGTAAGTATGGGGATTAATGTAATGCTACCTTCTTTTTCTCTTTTTCTTCCTGCTCTTTCATATAAAGTTGCAAGGTCAGTATATAAATAACCGGGATAGCCTCTTCTTCCGGGTACTTCTTTTCTTGCGGCAGATACTTCTCTTAAAGCTTCTGCATAGTTTGTGATATCTGTTATGATAACCAATACATGCATGTCTTTTTCAAATGCAAGGTACTCAGCAGCTGACAATGCCATACGAGGTGTAGCTATACGCTCAATAGCAGGATCATTTGCAAGGTTTACAAATAATACTGCTCTATCAATAGCACCTGTCTTTTTGAAGTCCTCAATAAAGTAGTTTGATTCTTCAAATGTAATACCCACTGCAGCAAATACAACGGCAAACTTGCTATCTGCACCTAAAACTTTTGCCTGTCTAGCTATTTGTGCTGCAAGCTGAGCATGTGGTAAACCAGACCCAGAGAATATAGGGAGCTTTTGACCTCTAACCAGAGTATTAAGTCCATCTATTGCAGAAATCCCGGTTTGAATAAATTCTGAAGGGAAATTTCTTGCAGCAGGATTCATAGGAATACCATTTATATCCAATCTATCCTCTGGAATAACCTTTGGTCCACCATCAATAGGTCTACCTAGACCATCAAATACTCTACCCAGCATATCCATTGATACAGGAAACTCCAATCCTCTACCTAAAAATCTAACTTTACTATCTGCTAAATTTATACCTGCTGAACTTTCAAACAGCTGTACAAGTGCATTATCTTCATTTACTTCAAGAACTCTGCACCCTCTAATTTCGCCATTTGCAAGTTCAATTTCTCCCAATTCTCCATAAGTAACACCTTCAACTTGTTTTACAAGCATCAAAGGACCGGCAACCTCTGAAATAGTTTTATATTCTCTAAGCATTTACACTACCTCCTTTGATACCAAAGCTTCCATCTGCTTGTTTAGTTCGTCTTCAATACTATAAAATACGTCATTTACTTCTTCTTCACGAACATACTTTGCTCTACCGATTCTATCTCTTGCAGCTACATCAAATACATCTTTTATGTTTGCTCCTTCGCTAATAGCTTGTTTTCCTTTATAGTAGAAAGACATTATAAGTTTTAACATCCTAAATTGTTTATTTAGTGATGTAAAGGTATCTACTTCATGGAATGCATTTTGATGTAAATAATCTTCACGAACAGATTTTGCAGCTTCCAATGTTAATCTGTCTTCAGGTGATAATGCATCTACACCAACAAGTCTAACTATTTCTTCCAACTCTGATTCTTCCTGAAGTACTCTCATTACATCAGTTCTTAACGTATTCCACTCTCTTGAAACATTCTCTGCATTCCATTCTTCCAGCTTATCTACATACAGTGAATAGCTTAAAAGCCAATTTATTGCCGGGAAATGTCTTCTATATGCCAAAGCAGCATCCAGTCCCCAGAAAACCTTAACAATTCTTAATGTAGCCTGTGTAACCGGCTCAGAAATATCTCCCCCAGGAGGTGAAACCGCCCCAATAGCAGTTAAGGCTCCTTCTCTTCCATTGGTACCCAAACTGATTACTTTACCAGCTCGTTCGTAGAATTGAGCAAGTCTTGACCCAAGGTACGCAGGATATCCTTCTTCACCAGGCATTTCTTCAAGTCTTCCTGACATTTCTCTTAGAGCTTCAGCCCATCTAGAAGTTGAATCTGCCATTAGTGCAACACTATATCCCATATCTCTAAAGTACTCTGCAATTGTTATTCCTGTATATATAGAAGCTTCTCTGGCTGCAACAGGCATATCTGATGTATTAGCAATAAGAACTGTTCTTTTCATAAGAGATTCACCGGTTCTTGGATCTTTCAATTCCGGAAACTCCATAAGAACATCTGTCATCTCGTTACCACGTTCACCGCAACCTATGTATACAACAATTTCAGCATCTGCCCATTTTGCAAGCTGATGTTGAACAACTGTTTTACCACTTCCAAATGGCCCGGGAACTGCAGCAACTCCACCTTTTGCCAATGGAAACAATGTATCGATAACCCTTTGTCCCGTAACAAGAGGAGCATCTAAAGGCAGCTTCTCTTTATAAGGTCTCCCCTTACGAACAGGCCATTTTTGCATTAAAGTAAGGTTTACAATTTCTCCATTTTCTTTCTTCACTTTAGCAACAGTTTGATCAACAGTATATTCACCTTCGTTTATTTCAACTATAGTTCCTTTTATTCCATATGGAACCATGATTCTATGCTCAACAACAACTGTTTCTTGAACTTTCCCAATAATATCTCCAGCTTGAACTTTTATACCTTCCTCTACTGTCGGCTCAAACTTCCATTTTTTAGTTCTGTCTAATGAGTTAATTTGTATACCTCTTGTTATATTACTTCCAACCTTCTGCCTCATTTCTTCAAGAGGTCTTTGAATTCCATCAAACATATTTTCAAGCATTCCCGGTCCTAATTCAACACTAAGTGGAGCTCCTGTAGAAGTAACTGGTCCACCGGGACCTAATCCTGCAGTCTCTTCATATACCTGTATTGATGCTCTATCACCATGCATTTCTAATATTTCACCAATCAGGCTATGCTCACTTACACGAACCACGTCAAACATATCTGCATGTCTCATACCCTCTGCTATTACCAAAGGTCCCGAAACTTTAACAATCTTACCCTGGTTCACTCATATCCCTTCTTTCAAAAAAATTTTGGAGTCACGGGGACGGTTCTCCTGACTCAAGGCCCTGAAATAGTGATGGGCAACCGGCCCCGG
>CAYYEC010000225.1:0-6956 GCA_964470745.1 uncultured Eubacteriales bacterium
TCATCCTCTGGTCTTAAAAAACCTTTACCTGGAAAAGCACTATTACCATGTTCATTAAATAGTTTTATCCATTTTTTGGTAGTTGTATCTGATACACCTATATCTTTTGCAACATCTGATACCTTTTTACCACCTTCTGTAACAAGTTTAATGATTTCTTTTTTATATTCTGCCGTAAATGATTTGTTCTTCACACTGAGGACGTCCTTTCTGAATATATTATATCAACCTTTCAGTGTGTTTAGCAAATCCAATTCACTCCATGTCCCTAAGGTACAGGAAAAATACAATTATTGAAACTTGGATTATAAATATTAAAGGTATTCCAAGCATAAAATTACGATGTTTTGTTTTATGCCTGAAAAGTTTCAAACCAATGTATATTCCTGGGCATGCACCAATAAAAGCAAGAATAAAAAAATTTTTTTCAGGAATTCTCCAAAGATGCTTTTTTGCTCTATATTTATCTACCCATACATTGATAAATCCTATTATATTTATAAGTATTAAAATAGCTGAAATAAAATCCTTAATCATATAATCAGTAACCATTTTCATAACACCTCTTTTAAAGATTCGGCTATAAACATATTTATAATTATTTTCTATATGGAATCTTCTATATTAATCATACCATAATTTAAATAATTTACAGAGATTTATATATAATGTATAATGTAAATACATAGACATCTTATTAAATAAAAAATTATAAATGTGGGATTAATACTTATGAAGTTTACAAATTCTCTTCGATATAAGCTTTCAATTATATATTTATACTGTATTGTAATACCTGTTTTGGTGCTATCATTTATTATGCCTTCATATTACCAAAAGTTTATGGAAAAGAAAATAAAAGTTTTAACTTCAAGTACGTTAACATCAATGTCAAGAAATATATCTACTTATCTTGATGACCTTGAGGGGTTAACTCTTGTACCTTATCTTAATAATGACATTATGTCTGCAATTAAGCTTAAAGCAATGGGAAAGTACGAAAATGCAAATGATTATAGCAAACTTTCTGCTGATAGAGCTTTGTTTGGTACACTGCCTAATTTTCTACAAAATACCAGGAATGATATTTTAGGGTTTGTTTTATATACTTATGATGACTATCTTCTGGCTGCATGGAAAAATGACTTGACAAGCACTGTAAAAAATTATCAGATGGATCAGAGTGGATGGTTTTCTGAGGTAGTAAAAGCAGATGGACGTGTAGTTTATATAGGTTTACACAAAGCTGATTATTTTTCTTCTCCAAATGTTCAGATGGTTTTTTCCATAGCTCGTCTTATAAAGGATCCTGACTCTCAAAAGCCTCTTGGAGTAATTATGGCTGATGCAGACAAATCAATTTTTCAAAAAATGGTTAGTGAAATTAATTTTGACGTAAGCTCTATTGTTACAATAATGGACCAGAATGGAGCCATACTATATTCAAATCATATTCTTTCAGAAAACGAGAAAGAACAAATCAGAAATAATTCTTCAATCGTAAAAGGGGAAAAAGATTCTTATATACTGGTTTCAAAAGTGATAGCTCCTGCGAACTGGAAAATTATTGTGCTTACATCCTACTCTGAATTTACCTCAAGAACCAAATATATGTATTTAATTGGGATAATATTTGCAATTGGTGGACTAATAATTACATTTTTGCTGTTTTTTCTCCTTTCCTACAAAATTGTAAACCCATTTAAAAAAATGATTGCTGTAATGAAACAAGTAGAGCAGGGAAATATGCATGTACAATATACACCTCAAGGAAATGATGAGATTGCTCAGCTTGGTGTGGCTCTTAATCACATGATTTTTAAAATAGATGATCTGATTAATAGAGAGTATCGTGCGATTCTAAACCAACGTAATGCAGAATATCATGCATTGCAGTCTCAAATACAACCACATTTTATGTATAATACTTTAAATGGCTTTATCGGACTGAATAGAATGGGAGATAGCAAAAAACTTGAAAAAGCCATTCTGAATTTAACGGGTATGCTAAGATATATCCTTGAGCATGATGATTTTTCACTGGTTTCTGAAGAATTTCTATTCCTTGAGAGGTACTGTGGACTGCAAAAACTTAGATTTGATGATAGGATGGATTTTGAAATTCATTATGATATGGAAATAGCTGATTGTAAAATCCCCAAGCTTCTTTTGCAGCCGATTGCTGAAAATGGAATTATTCATGGGATTGAGCCCTTAGATAAACATGGGCTGATAAAGATTAGAGGAGAGCTTCTTAAATCTCCTGAGATTTCCACTATAAAATTTAGTATTCAGGATAATGGGGTAGGTTTTGATACAAATACAAAGTTTATGAAACCAAATGTTGGGCTTTCAAATGTAGAGGCCCGATTGGCTATGACATATAAGAAAAGTCGTATTTACCTTGAGAGTACAGTAGGCTTTGGGACAATTGTTACTATAGAAATAGATTATGAGGAAGTGAAAAAATGAAGATATTAATTGCTGATGATGAAAAAATGGTAAGACTTAGTTTAATAAGTATGTTAAATGACATAGGCATGGATATTGAAATTGTTGGTGAAGCAAAGAATGGAGAAGAACTAATAAACAAATTGAAAGATTTAACTCCTGATATTGCTTTTGTGGATATAAAAATGCCTGTTTTTAATGGTTTGGAAGCAATTCGCATAGGCAAGTCAGTATCTCCAAATACTCATTGGGTTATTCTCACTGGATTTTCACAGTTTGATTATGCCCAAGAGGCTATTCGTCTTGGTGTATTTAATTATCTGCTAAAACCGGTTAGTCCTGAAGATATTGAAGAAGTAGTAAGGAATATTTCAGAAAAGGCTAAAACACATTTGCAGATTATGAATCAAAAATTTGAAAGTGACATTATATCCTTATATAATGATTTGAATTTATTACACGATATCGACGAAAAGAATTTAATCCTCAATTCTAATATGTTAGGCACAATATTTTATGCTGACAGTTATCTTGATGAAGAATCTAAATCTAAACGTCAGCGTTGTTTTTGTCACAATCTTAGGAAGATTGTAAACTCATATTTGGAAAGTGACATAAAAATTGCTTTATTTAACTTATCGGAAGGTCATATTGCAACAGTTTGTGCATGGAGAATTAACAAAAATCATAAAGAATCAAGGTTAAGAGTTTATAATTATTTAAATGCTGTAAATAGCCTGATCCTCAATGAAAGTGATAATGAATTTTGCATTACTGCTTTTAAGTCGGATGAATTTAATTCATATGAAGAATTAATCAGGCAGCTTGATTATATACAAAACATATCACTATTTCGTATACTTTTGGGAATAGGCAATATGTGGACAGTTAAAGATATGACTATAAATGAGCAAGATTCGGAAAAACTATTGCTTGTAAAACTTTTTATGAACTTAAGCGAATGTTTTAATCAGAATATGTATTTAAAGTATGTGAAAACTTTAGAGGAAATAAATAAAATAGTAGATGAGGTGGGCTGTTTTCAAAATATTAAAGTTTGTAGTGGTTTGTCAAAATTTCTAAGATGTGCATTAAACTGTAAAGCTGAAGTAAGTTTAATTGACAAGAGGTGGCTGGATGCTATTGCACATAATGCAGAAAGTATGCTGGTGCAGGGTTCTATTATACAAAAGAGTCTTGTAAATTTGGAAGAACAGATAATTTCTTATATAGAGGAAAATTATATGACTGATATTTCTATAGCTTCTATTGCTGATAAATTAAATGTAACACCAAATTATTTGAGTAGTCTATTTCATAAAAAGACTGGTAAAAAATTTATTGATTATTTGATTGATATTCGTATTTTAAATGCAAAAAAAATATTACAAAGTAATAATGCAATACAAATCAAGGAAGTAGCAAAAAGTGTCGGCTACTATAGCAGCCGACACTTTACCAAGCTATTTGTAAAGCATGCAGGTTGTTACCCTTCAGAATATCAAAAACAACATTATAAACGATAATTAATATTACTATTATTATTTAGTGTATAGTCTTGCAAATTCTTTTTTCATAGCATCAGAATATTCTTGGGGTGTAATAATACCCGCAACTAAATCCTGTCCGTTTTTGCACATTACATCCCACATTCCGCTTGGTAGATACTGCCTGTCGAAATATGGAAATGATTGAATATTTTTAAACATGTTATAATATTTAGTTAACTCCCCAAGATCTTCATTAACAAATATGAGACCGGAAGGAACTCCATTTGCCTCCGCAATTTGTTTAATGTTTTGCTGTTTAGCGAAATAGGATACAAATTTTTTTGCTTCACTTATGTTTGGAGAGTCTTTCCATACTCCCCAGGTTGTTTTTTCTCCACTTATAAATATTGGTGCTTCTCCATTTACCATTGAAGGAATAGGCATTATTCCAACTTTCAAATCAGGATTTTTAATTTTCACATCGTAAATAATGGAGGGACCATTTGTACATATAAACGCAACATTTCTATTTGCAAAAGCTTCTACCATGTCATTGTATTTTGCTGAAATAACATTTTCGTTAATAAGGCCTTTTTGCTTAAGTTCTAATAATTTTTCAGAAAGTATATTAAATTTACTCCAATCAAAAGTACCAGCTTCTAAATCATTAATATAGTTTTTAGTTGGACTTACAAAAAGGGCAGATGAATAGAAATCATAAAAGTTTCCGATTTGCCCAGATTCTCCTCCTGCAATATAAATAGGAGTTATGGTACCGAAACTCTTATTTTTTATGATTTCACATGCATTTATAAGTTCTTCAAATGTAGCAGGAATATCAATTCCGTACTTTTCAAGAATTTCAGCATTAAATAAATGTCCTGTCCTGTCTTCATCTATTGGAAGCACGTATAATTTGCCTTCTTTATCAATAACAAATGGCTTCATTGATTCTTTTACCCTTGAAGCCCAATCTTCACTACTCAGGTCAGCTAAAAAATTTCCATATCTTTTAATTGCCCATCCATGTGTTGAAAAAACGTCTGGCATATCGTGGGATGCCATTTTGATTTTCATTATATTTTCAAACTCAGTTGCACTCTGAGTATATTTGATATTTATATCCGGGTTATCTATTTGAAATTCTTTTACTATTTTTTGTATAATTTTTTCTACTGACATTCTTGTGAGATTAAATACAGAAATAGTAGTTTTTCCGGTTTCTTCAGGGATATTTTGTTCCAAATCCGGGTTGTTTTTCTCTGTAGGATAGCTGCACCCCCAAAGAGAAAGTGAAACCATTAACAACAGCAACAAGACAAATGCATATTTCATGTATTTCATTTAAACAACTCCCTTTTGAAAAAATTTATCCCTTAAATTTATATTATATTGAAAATTATATCATGTAAAGGTAAATTCAAAAATATAACTGAAAGTAGTTATTTAAAAGTATGAACTATAAACCGTATAATTTCAAGTTACTTCCACACTATCAACCCTTGGTTCCGGTTAAGGCTATTCCCTGTATAAACTGTTTCTGGAAAATAATATAAATCAGAAGCATAGGCCAGATAGCAATGAAAGAGCCTGCCATTAATACAGGATAATCTGTACTATATTGTCCCATTAAGGAAGCCAGACCTGAAGATAATGTCATTTTATCCATTGACATATTTACTATAAGGGGCCATAACAAATCTTTCCAGGCAAAAAGCGCCGTGAAAATACCTAAAGCTATAAGGCCGGATTTAGCAAGAGGAAGCATAATATTACAGTATATTTTCCAATGATTACATCCATCTATTATTGCAGCCTCTTCAAGGTCATTTGGGATACCCATAAAAAACTGTCTTAAAAGAAAAGTTCCAAAAGCACTGACAATCCCGGGAGCAATTAGTGCCTTAATTGTGTTGAGCCAACCGAATTTCTGCATTAATAAAAACTGCGGAATAATAAATATCTGGTTTGGCACCATCAACTGTAGTAATACAAAAATAAATAATAAATTTCTTCCGGGAAATTTGATTCTGGCAAAACCATAAGCAGCCATTGAGCTGAACAAAGAAACTCCCAATATCCTGATTACTATCATAATAACTGTATTATAATAGAAGCTGGCAAAAGGCAGAATCTGTACTGATTTAGTATAATTTACCCATATAGGAACTTTAGGAAATATAACTGGAGGTACAATTGTTGCTTCTCCCATTGACTTGATTGATGTAAGTATCATCCATAAAAATGGTGCAATCATTATGATGGAAAAAACCACCAGAATGGAATGCAGTATGATTGTATTTATAATTGAATTTTTCTTCATAATAATGCCACCTCCTATTTACTGATAATGAACCCATTTTTTCTGCATTTTTAGTTGTATCCAAGTAATCAACAAAATAATTGATAAAAGTACCATTACAATTGCAGAAGCATAGTCTTTTTCATTCATGAGAAAACCATGCTTGTAAAATAGGTATGCCATAGATTGAACATGTTCCATAACAGGGCTTGTTTTTGTAAACATCATAAAAACCGTATCAAATAATTGAAGAGATGAAGTCAAGGATAATACCAATACAAAAAACATTGTTGGTGATACCAGGGGTAGAGTAATCCTGAAGAACTTATAAATAGAGCCGGCGCCATCTATATCTGCGGCTTCATAGTATGATCGTGGTATTTCCTGAAGTCCGGACAAAAGAATGATCATGTAATATCCTGCTGTACTCCAGATACCTACAATAATCAAAGAGATCATTGCAATTTTAGGGCTTGTAAGCCATTGAATATTATTTATGCCACCAAAGGATAAAAAATAGTTCAATAATCCATAGTCGGTATGAAAAAGCCATTTCCAAACCATTGCTATTGCGGCAGGTGTAGATACCATTGGCAAAAAGTAAATTGTTCTGTAAATGGTTTTTCCTTTAATGTTTTCATTTAAAAGAACGGCCAAAACAAGGGAAAGGAACACTCCTACAGGAACAACTCCAATAGTATAAACAAATGTAT
>CAYYEC010000226.1:0-6950 GCA_964470745.1 uncultured Eubacteriales bacterium
CATATGAATAATTGGATTTTTGCCATAAGAGCTTAGGGTAATATAAGCACAAAATATAGATGGAATATCTAAATGGACAATCAGCATGATGAGATGTCCATTAGCATTCGCAATATTTTACTTGCTCCGCCATATTTTTCACTCAAATACATATCCTCCAGTTATTTTAAGTTAAAAGATAAGCAAAACTGTTAAAAACATAACCAATGATAATTATCCCCACTGTAACAATACCTGCAAATACCACCAACAGCTTTGTTTTAACTACTTTCTTTAACATAATCATGGATGGGATCGAGAGTGCAGTTACTGCCATCATAAATGATAACGCAGTACCGATTCCTACACCCTTTAAAACAAGCGCTTCAGCAATTGGAAGTGTTCCGAAGATATCAGCATACATGGGAACACCAACAATCGTTGCCAATAAAACAGAATACCATTTATCCTGACCGAGTACTGCCGTTATTACTGTCTCTGGAACCCAGTTGTGAATTGCAGCACCGATCCCCACACCTATCAGAATATACATCCAAACCTTTTTAATTATGTTCAGCACCTGCTCTTTAGCAAAATCTATTCTATCGTTGGTAGTCAGCTCTTCTTGTTCAACTTCAAGTACCTTATTGTTAAAAACAAATGGTTCCACATATTTTTCAAGTTTAAATTTACTAATAATGGTTCCTCCGATAGCTGCAAGCACAATCCCTACAATCACATAAGCGACAGCTATTTTCCAATTGAATATGCTTGCAAGAAGAATAACAGACGCCAAATCTACAAGAGGTGAGGATATTAAAAATGAAAATGTAACACCAATTGGCAGTCCTGCACTTGTAAATCCAATAAATAACGGAATGGAAGAGCACGAACAAAATGGCGTAACCGTACCAAGTAGAGCTCCTAAAATATTTGCAGATGTTCCATTGTACCGACCTAGCATCTTTCTGGTTCTTTCAGGAGGAAAAAAGCTTTGTACATATGAAATTGCAAAAATCAGTACTGAAAGCAATATAAATATCTTTATAACATCATAAATAAAGAAATGGATACTTCCGCCCAATCTCTCCTGAGTACTCAACCCAAATACTTTTTCTACCAAAAGCCTAATCATGCCGGACAGCCATTCCATTTTAAGCAATTGATTATTTAACCATTCAAACACAAACAAAAAATCATCTCCCCACTAATAACCGGATACTACGTTTTAGACATATTTTCTTAACTCTTTTCAAATAGCTATTTATTTTTTTCCAGTAAGGATTTTGTTTCCTCGATTTGACTTAATATAATACCTTCTGCAATATCAATCATCTGATAGACTTCGGCACTCTTTATGCGGTATATTACCATGAGCCCATCCTTTTTACTGTCAACTATTCCCTGATTTTTCAAGACGGATAAATGCTGTGATGTATTGGATTGTTCCGACTCTAATTGCGGTAATATCTCACATACACACAAGGGCTTTTCTTTTAAAAGTCTTACAATTTGAAGCCTCGTTGGATGCGATAGTGCTTTAAAAATATTTGCAATCAGCTGGTTTGCCATATTTGACATAAGTATCCCTCCATTCAATGTAAAACTTACCAGGTATCTTCTCTATCCCTTCCTCTGTAATTTCATCAGGTTTACAGATATGTGCTTTAGGGATATTATTCAACTCCACTTCTAATATAATGTTATTAGTATATTAGGAAAACCTAATATACTAATAACATTATATTACTTGTTCCATGAAATGTCAATAAAATATAAAAAAGAATAAATAAGCCGACCAATGTAGAGAAACATTCTGGTCGGCTACTCAATCAACTATATTTAATTTCATTACCTTCAAATATTGCTAATCAATCTCTAGGCATTTTAAAGTATAAACTTAATAAATTACGTAATACTTGATAATATTTTTGTGTTCGAATTTTGAATTGGCTAAAGAGTCTTGAAATATTATTTATTTGATTTCATTAATAATTCTCAAAATTTCATTGGCTGAGATTTCGATATCTTTATATGTTGTTTTGTATGAACTCACACTAATTCTCATGACTGATTTTTCTTCCCATTTAGCCCCTCCTAACCAGCATACTCCGGATTCCTGAATTTCCTTTATTAATAATTCAGTTTTTTCGTCAGATTCAAATCTAACCAACACTTGATTGAATACAACATCATTAAGCACTTCTAATCCACCTTCTTTAAGTAATTCAGAAAAATAGACAGCTTTTTGATGAAGCTCCCACACCAATTCAGAAACTCCATTTTTACCGAGTCCCTTTAATGTCGCCCATAAGTCAATAGCTCTTGCTCTCCTGGACATTTCTGATGTATATAACATTCCATCTCTATTGTCACTGTAAATAATATATGATCCTATCATATGCATAGAATTCACAAGCATTTCCTTATGTTTAGATAAGATAATTCCATTGTCATATGGTGCATTTAATGTCTTATGTCCATCCACTGACCAAGAATCTGCTAATTCAACACCTTTAGTAAGATGATTAAACTTTTCATTTGCTGCCGCCCAAAGACCAAATGCTCCATCAACATGGACATAAGAACCTGCTAGATTAGCTATTGAACATATTTCTTCAAAATCATCAAAGGCTCCCGAATTAACATTTCCAGCCTGTAAAATAACCAGAGTCTTATTATCTAATTCAGGCATTTTATTAGCTCTTATTCTCCCTTGTTCATCTGTTGGTACTTTAATAAGTCTATCATTACCTAACCCAATAATTGAAAGTGCTTTGTAAACTGTTGAATGCGCTCCTTCTCCCCAAACTACTTTAATCTCTGGAGCATTTATCAAACCATTTTTTATGGCATCATATTCTAAATTCTTCAACAGGAAATTTCTACCTGTAGTTAATCCTATTATCGTTGCAGTAGAACTGCCGCTTACATAACCTGCAACAGTTTCCTCTGGAAGTCTTAACAAGTCTTTCAGCCATTTTTCTGTAACTTCTTCAATCTTGGATGTTACCGGAGATAGTACATACATTGCTGGATTTTGATCCCAGGTATCAGTCAACCACTTGCTTGATAACGCTGATGGAAGAATCCCTCCACAGACAAATCCAAAATATCTTCTACCTGTTTGTGCTACAGTGGCTGGAGACCCAAAAGTATTAAGCTGATTTAAAATATCACGTGTATTTTGAGGTTGATAAGACAGTTCTTCGTCGAAAGCTTTTAGATTATCAATTGCTTCTTGATCTGGATAAACTCTCATATTATCAACTTCATTAATATAATTAACTGCCATTTTATGAGCTAAATTCAAATCTTGTTCAAAATTTTGATTTCTTATTTTTTCAAGTATTGGACTTTTGTATAATACATTTTTCATATTGCACCTCCTTTATTTTAGTACAATTTAAGTATATAATTAAATATAACTAAGGAACATTTCTTAAATAGACTTTGAATACACAAAAATATCATCTCTTCTGTCCCACCCTGAAGATGTCCAGAAAGCATTACCAATTGCATTATCTGCAAAAACGAAAAGATGACATTTGTTAATTCCTTCTGATTTTAGCTTTTCAAGGCTCTTCTCAACAAGCAGCCGTCCAATGCCTCTTCCCCTGTATTCTTCTGCTATAGTAACATGATAAATATAGCCTCTTCTCCCGTCATGACCACACAGAATAGTCCCGATGATTTTGTCATCTTCTTTAAGGCAAAAGCTCATGCCCTTATTACGAATGAGGAAGTCTTGAATATTCTGCCTGCTATCTGCGTCACTTAAGCCCATACCAGGAGTTCTGCTCCACAAAACATAAATTTCATCATAATCATCGATATGCATTTCTCTGATGCTACTGCTTTCAGCTAATCTTATCCAATACAAGCATTCTCCATTCTCAATTCGCTCTAATTCTCCACCATTGTATTCAATAACCTTTCTTGAAGGTATATTTGTTTCCTTACATGTTATAAGTGCTCTGGGAATACTCTTTTCCCTGGCTTTCTTCAGCAGTTCACACAAAATTATGTTTCCATATCCTTTTGACCTGGCATTTGGCCTGATACAATAGCCGATATGCCCCCCAATTTTTCTTAGGTTATCATTAAGATAATGCCTAAGCTTTCCAATACCTACTGGATACCCATCTACAAAAAGCCAGTACTTAGTCTGTGGAACCCATTGAGGCTGAAGGTTAATACCTCTGGACATGTTAATGTTACTAAAAATGTGGTCTTTGAATCCAATTTCGTTCATGTCATAGCCATCATTCATAAAACCATTTTCGCCAGAACCAATTTCTCTAATCATTTCAAAGATATCGTTCCCGTCATTTTGTGATAGTTCCCTTAACTCAATTTGTACCGAGCTCATATTTTCACCTACTTTCCAATTTCATAAGTAATTATCTCTTTAAAAGAATTACACTGCATAAACCCTATTTGGGTTACAAAAACCCCGCAGAATCACCTATCAAGTGACTCCGCGGGGTATTATTCCACGTGTAGGGCTTCAATCCCCCTATGCAGCTCGAACATCCTGCTCTTATGCACACTCACTGTTTTGGAATATTATTACACAGCAGACTTGAACTTGTCAAGATTTTTTTGCAAGTTTTTCTACATCTTTTTGAGCCAACCCTAATAAATTCTTTAAACCGCCTCCTTGTTTTAATTCATCCTTTTCTTCCGTAATGTTTCAATTCTTTTTTCATGCTTTAAGAATTTTATAAATTTCCTTTATTTTATTTTTTAAGTACATTTCACCTTTATTAGACTGATATTTTTCATTTTCCATATAATTCATAATCTCCAGTACCGGGTTAACAATTTTATGACCTGCAAACCGATTTATAATATCGTTCCTGGAATTGGCTTTCAAACTTAGATTAAAGCAATGTTTAATCATAGCGTTGAATAGATTATTTTTGTTTGCTTATACTTTTACAAAAGAATTTGGGGCATCATATATTTCTCTCATCGCTATCTCAATTCTTTCTTCAGTACTCTGCTCACCTTCAATCCTGATAACCGGGCATCTCAGTTTTTTCAACCACTCATTATGCAATGCCAGGCTTCTCATATCAATGCCTCCGGTCTCATATGCAGCTGCCCATTCAATGAATGCTTTATGACTCACGTACATATCTCCTCCAGGGGAAATGCTCTCAATTGGGTACCTTTGCATTTCACGTTGTACAAGTCGTCTCATACGTGTGCTTGCCGGCACATAAAGAAAAATAACCAAATCATAGCTGTCTATAAGAAAGTCACCCCAACCGCAGTTTGAACCGGATAATATCCATTTATCAACTTTTTCTATATCATTTTTAAGAAAATATACTCTTTCATCAAGTGGTCTCTTTGTAGTAAACGGCGGTTCAGTAGGAAACCAAAAGTAGTTATCCGAATCAAAATGCGTATATCCAAGTTCACTGCTTAATGCTTTTGCAAGCGTTGTAGTTCCTGAACCGGATGCTCCTAAAATATGAACATGCTTTTTCACCCACTGTTCAACTCCCTATCATCAAATGTTTTCTTGCTTTTAATAACTCTAGAGATCTATTATTCTACCTTACAACAAGGTAATTCATAAAATCAATCCTATCAATCCCCTTAAATCCTTTATTTCATAATCACTCCTCATTATACTTTGCAAGACCAATCACCTACATAGAAAAACTGGTGCACAGAGGCTTACTCCTGTTGCACCAATATTATATCTTATATCGCATTTATTTTCCAACTAATAATTAAACACCAACTTACACTTATTCCTCATTTTACTTTTTTATTTATACCACATATTTGGTTTGTAAACAACTTCATACCATCCCCCTGTTATCCTTGAGACCCAAAAATTGCGATATACTGGTTATCTAGGACAAACATATTATTTGCCCACTTTAAAATATTTTGTACATATCCTAAAGAATCTGCATTATATCTCCCAGCTATTTTTTGAAATGCCATTAGTTCATATACTTTATTCGAATCAAAATCCACCGGATACAAACCACTTAACGGATTTACAAATCCACTAATAGGATTCTTTAACTTTCCGTTTTTATCATATATTTCATTCAAATAATCAGCACCTTTATATGTTATGTCTATAAGGTATTTTGCAGTATTTTTCTTACTTATAACTTCAACCTTGTAATTATCTACATAAGTAACATCATATTTGTATTGATCGTTATATACATTAAAGTCAAACAGTAATCGTACTCTATTGTTAATAAATGAATAAATATAGTAGTACATTATTCCACCACTACCACCTGAAGCTATACTTATTAAAATATCATCTACTCCGTCTCCTGTAAAATCACCTAAAAACAGAGTAGGGTTATAGCCTACATTTTCTTTTAGTGGTATACTGGCAGTCATTCCTGTCATTCCATCCTGTATTATAAGTGTAATATTTTGAACAAAAGGACTATCTGGTGTTTTTGTTCCTGTCAAATATACATTATCAGGTATTCGGTCACCGTTTACGTCTCCCCTGGCATAAGAAACAACTTTCCGATTTATCATATTTGTCCTAAAATCATAACTATACATAAATGCCCCTTCTCATAATAAATTTTTCGTATATTATACTATGAGCCAAACCTTATATATGTTATATAGAATATGTAATTTACTCGTCAAGAGCCATACCTCACAATCAAAAATCAGGCACAATAATTGTAGATAGCTCCTGCTTTAGTTTTATATTTATAGCAACCACTAATATTAATTATAAAGATTTTTGAGAAGCAATAATTAAACTTCTTTCAGAATCAAAACAACAAGCTCTCTCTTGGTTAAGTTATCAGTAATGGACAGAACCTTCTCCTTGATTATCTTTGACTCTTATCGTATGGTATACCCTCTGCTTTAGGAGCTCTTGATTTTTTAGATGTAAAAGCCAGGACAACCATAGTAGCTATATATGGAAGCATTTTATAAAAGGTTTTATTTATTTT
>CAYYEC010000227.1:0-6925 GCA_964470745.1 uncultured Eubacteriales bacterium
ACCAACGACCCTGCGGTTAACAGCCGCATGCTCTACCAACTGAGCTATTGAGGAACGTCATTACTTAACATCACCACTTGTTAAGCACAGATTATATTATACTTGCACTTTATTATTTGGTCAAGTAAAATTTTAAATTTTTTTAGCTTTTTTTATTGAAATATTATTAATATGTAATTGATAGACTTAACGCATGATTTTTCATTTTTTGGTGGTTAGGCTTGCATTCCACTTTTTAGTCGTGTACTCAAAGTTGACCGCTCAATTCTATTGATTTATTAATAAGGATTGTGTAGTATTAGTAGAGTATTAACTATACTCCCCTAAATCCCGTAACGTTTTCCAAACGAAGGACGGGACTTTTTTTGCTCTTTTCTTACATAAAAAAACTCGATTTGATAACCGAGTTTCTCATTTCTAATTATATTACAATTGAAATTACATTTAAGTATATTACCTTAATCCAAATAATCCTTTAATTTTTTACTTCTGCTAGGATGTCTCAATTTCCTTAAAGCTTTTGCCTCAATCTGTCTTATTCTTTCTCTGGTAACATTGAATTCTTTACCAACTTCCTCCAAAGTTCTAGCTCTTCCATCATCAAGTCCAAATCTCAATCTTAGTACTTTTTCTTCTCTAGGTGTCAATGTATCCAATACATCAATCAACTGTTCTTTTAATAGAGTAAATGCAGCAGATTCAGCAGGAGCTGGAGCATCATCATCAGGAATAAAATCGCCTAAATGACTATCTTCTTCTTCACCAATAGGAGTTTCTAAAGAAACAGGCTCTTGAGATATCTTCATAATTTCTCTAACTTTGTCAACAGACATATTCATTTCTTTAGCAATTTCTTCTGGTTGAGGCTCTCTGCCAAGTTCCTGTAATAGCTGTCTTGAAACTCTTATGAGTTTATTAATAGTTTCAACCATATGAACAGGAATCCTGATAGTTCTGGCTTGATCTGCTATTGCTCTTGTTATAGCCTGCCGAATCCACCATGTAGCATATGTGCTGAATTTATATCCTTTTGTATAGTCAAATTTTTCTACAGCTTTTATCAAACCAAGATTACCTTCCTGTATTAAATCCAGAAAAAGCATGCCTCTACCAACATATCTTTTTGCTATACTAACTACAAGCCTTAGATTTGCTTCAGCCAACCTTTTCTTTGCTTCTGGACTGCCTAACTCCATTTTTTTTGCTAATTCAATTTCCTCATCAGCAGATAAAAGTGGAACTTTACCTATTTCTTTTAAATACATTCTTACAGGATCATCAATACTTATTCCTTCTGGAACAGATAGGTCTAATTCTTCTTCATTAACCTGAATTTCTTGCATTTCAGATTCTATATCGCCCACGACATCTATTCCCATATTTTCCATTGTTTCGTAGATCTTTTCAATTTGTTCAGGTCCTAATTCAATTTCCTCAAAAGCATCCATTATTTCTTTAAAAGTAAGCATACCTTTGGACTTACCTTTTTCTACAAGGTCTTTAATAATAGATTTTTTACTTTCAATATTATTTTTCAAGGTTTTCCCCCTCCTTTCATCTGAAAATTTTCTATTTCTCTTTTTGCTTCTTTATTTGCAGTACTAACAAACTTAACTCCCGATTTAATTTTTCAACATCTCCCTCTATTTTAGGATTCCTAAGTAAATCATGTATTTCCTTCATCCTCTTTTTTAGTTTATTTAGTTCAATCCTATTTAATATATCTAAAACAGCTTTTTTATTATCGTCAAAATTACATTCTTTCTGAATAATTTTTACAAAATCATTTGCTATTTTTGGTTCTAAAACATTTAACACTTCTCCAAAAACAACACCTCTATTATCATCCAGTTTTTGATAAATAAATTCTGCAGCTTTTTTATTTTCATCATCTATATAATCATTTATACCCATTTTTTCTTTTATAAATTTATATGAACTATTATCTACACATATAATCCCTAAAAGTAGTCTCTCATTATGTACAATTACTCCCGTTTGTTCATCATAAACTTTATTATTTATATCATTTTCCTCTGATCTATAACTAATAGCTTTTCGCTTAAAATCACCTTTTCTTTTCATTCTCCTAAGTACTTCTGAAAACAAGGTCTCTGGCATTATATCATTTTCATTAGCCAGCTTATTAATATACATTTCTCTTTCAACACCATTGTCCACTTTAGATAAAATATCTGCAGTTCTATTTAAAAATTTTATTTTATCATCCGTAGTTTTAATTTCAATAGTACCTTTTAACATCTTTATTTTATATTCTATAAGAGATAATGATGAATCAATTAATTTATTTAACTTTTCAACACCATTTTTCTTAATAAACTCATCAGGATCCTTACCATCTGGTATTATTAAAACCTTAACATTACATCCGATATCATTAAGTAAGTCCAAACCTCTCATAGTAGCTGCTTGTCCTGCATTATCCGCATCGTAGGATATAATTATCTCTTCTGAATACTTCTTCAAAATTCTGCCTTGACTTTGAGTAAGCGCTGTTCCTAACGATGCAACTGTGTTTATTATTCCACTTTGGTGAAGAGATATAACATCCATATAACCTTCCACTATTAAAATTCTTTTGTTACCAGAACTTTTAGCAAAATTTAGCCCATATAGCTCTTTTCCTTTATTATAAACAATAGTTTCAGGCGAGTTTAAATATTTAGGTGTTGAGTTGTCTAAGACTCTTCCACCAAAAGCTATAACATTACCTCTTATGCCAAAAATAGGAAATATTACCCTATTCCTAAATCTATCATAAAGCTTTCCACTTTTACTTTTTAAAACCAATCCACTTTTTAAAAGTATATCATCGTCAAAGCCTTTATTTAAAAGATAGAGATGCAATGCATTCCACTCTTCTAAAGCAAAACCTATTCCAAATTTTTTTAAAGTATTTGCATTTAATCTTCTTTCCTTTAAGTATTGCCTTATTTTTTCATTTTCATCAAGCATAAGATTTCTGAAAAAGTATCTGGCAGCTTCAGTATTTATCTTAATAATTTCCTTTCTTAGTAATGAGATTTTTCTGTGCTCATCATCATCACTTTCCGGTAACTGAATCCTGGCTCTATCAGCTAATAATTTTAAGGCTTCTACAAAATCTAAATTTTCAATGTTCATTATAAAATGAAATACGTTACCGCCTTTTCCACATCCAAAACAATGATAAAATTGTTTTGTAGGTTCAACATTAAATGAAGGAGTTTTTTCTTTGTGAAATGGACATAATCCAAAATATTTACTCCCCTTCTTTTCAAGCTTAACATATTCCGATACAACATCTACCATATCATTATTTATTCTAACTTCTTCAATCACTTCATCTGGATAATACCTATTCATTAAAAATTCCTAACATAAAAATTCCTTTATTCTACCTAATAAATCTTCGACACATTTATGAATATTCCTTCTTTTTTTTAATTATTTTTATTAATATTTTATTTTAACTCATTTCATAAATATAAATAGCTATTTTAAGATATTTTTTCATATTTTTTACAGTTTTATACTTCGCGAGAAAATAAAACACTATATCACAGCGGATAACTGCCCTTTATATAGTGTTGATAATAATTTATCTCCATGAACTTGGAATAAAAATCTCATTAAATTTTTTAACAGCATACCTATCTGTCATCCCTGCTATATAATCACAGACAACTCTATCCAGTTCAAATTTTTCATGCTTTTCTGTAATCTCATAAGGTAATAAGTTAGGATTCTCCGTAATGTTTTTATATAATAATTGTATTATTTTTTGTGCTTTAAATTCCTCTTTTTTAGCTACTGATCCAATATAAACGTTTTTAAACATAAATCTTCTAAGTTCATCTGTCGATTGCTGGAATTCATCACTCATACAAATCTTATTACAATCCATACTATTCTCAATTATATTTATAATCATGTTATTTATTCTATTACTTGATGTATCTCCTAATGCTTTTAAACATTCTTTCGGAAGTTCCTCCTGGGATAATATTTTTCCTCTAATAGCATCTTCAATATCATGATTTATATAAGCAATTCTATCGGCATATTTTATGATTTGCCCTTCAAGAGTTGAAGCAGTAATTGGCCCGGTATGACATACTATTCCATCTCTTACCTCCCATGTAAGATTTAATCCGTTTTCTCTTTCGAGAACATCTACTACCCTCAAACTTTGTTCATTGTGCTTAAAGCCTAGCTGACATATTGAGTCCAATATTTGTTCTCCTGTATGTCCAAAAGGTGTATGTCCAAGGTCATGCCCAAGAGCTACTGCCTCAGTTAAATCCTCATTTAGTCTTAAACTTCTCGCAATAGTTCTTGCTATTTGAGAAACCTCTAAGGTATGAGTAAGCCTGGTCCTGTAATGATCACCTTCGGGTGAAATAAATACTTGTGTTTTATGTTTTAATCTTCTGAAGGCTTTAGAATATATGATTCTATCTCTGTCTCTCTGAAATTCCATTCTAACATCACATTTCTTTTCTTTAAGCATTCTTCCTTTAGAATTCATGCTTAATTGGGCATATGGAGATAAATTGTTTTTTTCTAGAATTTCTAATTCTTCTCTAATTTTCATATTTCAAGCCTCCAAATAGTAGCTAATTCCTAAAAAGCACTTTCCTTAAACTTCATATACACTGGAATAGTTCTATCTGCGGTATTTATTGTATATGATTCCAGTTCAGCTTACTTTAGCAATTAGCGGTATTGTTATTTCATCTCAACTATAGTAACACCTGTTTCACCTTCGCCATATTTTCCAAGTCTAAATGATTTAACATGTCCATTTAGTTTTAAATAATCATGTATACCTTTCCTCAACACGCCAGTTCCTTTTCCATGAATTATGGACACCTCATTTAAGCCTACAATACTGGCATCATCAAGGAATTTATCAATGCTCAATGCAGCCTCTTCAATATTGTAACCTCTAACATCTATCTCAGTATTTACTTTCTTACTTTTAATTCCACTTACTCTTGAAGCACTAATTTTATCTATCTGTTTTTTTTGTTCATCTAAAAGCCTTAGATTAGATATATGCACATTTATTTTAATAATTCCGGCTTGAATCATTACTTGTCCATCTTTATCGGGTTTTGATAAAACTGTACCTTTTTGATTTAAATTAATCACGTGAACAGTATCTCCTTCTTTTAAATTTTTAGGAGGTTTGGCATATCCTTTTCTTGGTACTATAGATTCTACTAAAGATTCATCAATGTCATCAATTTTTTTTCTTAATTTTAATCGAATTTCCTCCGCAGCTCTTTCACTATCTTCCTGTTCCTTTTTCATCTCAAATTCTTTTATTTTTTGAATCATTTCTTCTGCATCTTCTTTAGCTTGAAGTAGTATTCTGCGAGCCTCTTCTTTTGCTTCTTTTATTGACTTATCCTTTTGAGTCTGTATCTTCCTCTTTTGTTCCTCCAATTCATTTTTATATCTTTCAATTTCTCTTCTATAGCTTTCTGCCTTCATTCTTTCTTTTTCTGACTCACTTCTATTTCTTTCAATATCCGACAGCATATCCTCAAATTTTATATCTTCCTTGGTTAAAAACTCTTTCGATCTTTCTATAATGTAATCAGATAAACCCAATCTTTTTGATATAGCAAAAGCATTACTTTTACCAGGTACACCAATCAATAATCTATATGTAGGTTTCAATGTCTCAACATCAAATTCACAGCATGCATTTTCTACTCCATCAGTTGATATGGCATATACCTTCAACTCACTATAGTGGGTTGTGGCTATGGTATTGGTCTTACAGCTTCTGAGACTTTCCAGTATTGACATAGCTAATGCTGCGCCTTCAGTAGGGTCAGTTCCTGCACCTAGCTCATCAAAAAGCACCAATGAATCCTCATCGGCTTTTTCTAAAATGCTTACTATATTTTTCATGTGTGATGAAAATGTACTTAAGCTTTGCTCTATACTTTGTTCGTCTCCAATATCTGCAAAAATATTTTGAAACACACTCATCTCTGTTCCATCATTTGCCGGGATATGAAGACCAGCCTGAGCCATAAGTGTAAATAAACCGACTGTTTTTAAAGTTACAGTTTTTCCACCTGTATTTGGTCCTGTTATTACAAGAGTACTAAATTCCTGTCCCATCCAGAAATCAATAGGTACTACAGATTTTGGGTCTAGCAGAGGATGCCTTCCTTTTTTTATATTAATATATTTATTATTATTTAATATTGGGCATACACAATTAAAGTCTAAGCTTAGTTTTGCCTTTGCAAAAACAAAGTCTAACTTGGCTAATATTTCTAAGTTTGATTTAAGTTGATCTAAAATACCTGCAACATAAGAGGTAAGTTCAAGCAATATTCTTTCTATTTCTGCCAATTCTTTTACCTTAAGCTGCTTAATAGCGTTATTTGCTTCAACTACGGCCATAGGTTCAATAAATACAGTAGCTCCACTAGAAGACATATCATGAATAAGTCCCGGAATTTCACTTCTATACTCCTGTTTTATCGGAATTACATACCTGTCTCCTCTTATAGTTACTACAGCTTCCTGCATATGTTTCTGATGCTTGGATGACTTGATAATACTACTTAACCTATCCTTTATAGAATTTTGTAGATCTCTTATCTGCCTTCTTATATTTCTCAAGGTGTCACTTGCACTGTCAGCAATTTCCTCTTCACTTACAATAGCCATACTAATCTTTTGCTCAACCGTTTTGTTTGTTTCAAGACAGGAGATAAGTTGTTTAACTACGTTCTCATTTTCTATTTCGATTCTATCTTCATTTGAATAGTTCTTTAAATTACGACTGGCACGCAAAACATCACATATTCTAAGAAGCTCTCCGGCATTTAGACAAGCTCCGATTTCAACTCTTTTAATGCTTCCACTAATATTATGAATACCACCTAAAGGA
>CAYYEC010000228.1:0-6877 GCA_964470745.1 uncultured Eubacteriales bacterium
GTTCCGCACATTTATGTGTTCTTTTTAAACCTATAATTGCTTCTCCCATATCATAATTCCTCCATCTAAAATAATATATTAAAATAAAACTTTGTAATTCAAATTTATTTTTATACCTTATGTTTTAAAAAACAATCATTCTTCAGAATGATTTAAAATCCTACTAATCCTTTTAATCCCCCTAAATTCGTGATCATCTCTTACAGTTTTTTAATCTGTCCAAAAGCGTATCTAAACTAATTTCTTTTTGCTCACCAGTCTTCATATTTTTCAAAACACCTTTATTAGTATCTATTTCATTATCACCTAATATAATTGAATAGTTTGATTCAATTTTATCCGCATATTTCATTTGAGCTTTAACGCTTCTACCTATTAAATCCATCTCACAGCTTATTTGCTCTTTTCTTAACTTATATATAATATTTTGTGCATATTTTTTCGCATTATCACCTATTGTTCCAACAAATATTTCTATATTATTTGGTTGTGGTATTTCGATATTACGACTTTCCATTTCAAGTAATAGTCTTTCAATACCTAGTCCAAAACCAATTCCTGGTGTTGGTTTTCCCCCACAAGCTTCAATAAGCCCATCATATCTTCCACCACCACAAACAGTACCCTGCGCACCTATATTATTTGAAATAAATTCGAAAACAGTTTTAGTATAATAATCTAAGCCTCTAACAATACCTTTGTCTATATTATAGTTAATGCCTACACTATTCAAGCCTTCTTTTAATCCTTCAAAGTGAGTATTACACTCCTCACAGATATTATCTAAAAGAGCAGGCGCATCCTTAGTAATCCCCTTACACTTTTCATTCTTACAATCTATAATTCTAAGCGGGTTTCTCTCAAATCTTGTTTTACATGTTTCACACAAATTGTCAAATGATTTTTCAAGAAAACTTTTTAATTTCTTATTATATTCTTCTCTACATTTCGGGCAACCAATACTGTTTATATTTAATTGAAGTCCTGTTACTCCCAGCTTCTCAAAAAGCATATTTAATAAGCTTATAACTTCAACATCCGCTGTAGGTTTTGCAGCTCCAAAAAGCTCCACACCGAACTGATGAAATTCACGATATCTTCCTTTCTGAACGTTTTCATACCTATAGGCCGTAATATTATAATAAAGTTTAATAGGTTGAGGCAGTGAAGACATACCATTTTCTATAAAGCTTCTTACTACACCAGCTGTTCCCTCAGGCCTTAATGTTATACTTCTTCCACCTTTATCATCAAAGGTATACATTTCCTTTTGAACAATATCAGTAGTATCTCCAACTCCTCTATGAAATAACTCTGTATGTTCGAAAACTGGAATTCTAATTTCTTTATATCCAAAGTCATTACATAAACTTGCTACTTTTTTTTCTATGTACTGCCATTTATAAACTTCTGAAGGAAGTATATCCTTCGTACCTTTTGGTGCTTTTGTTAACATATGAACCTCCTATTTTATTAAAGGATAGTCAAAATCATATAACGTGATATTTCAACTCCTCCTAGCCAATAAAACCCATGTGCATAACCCATCGGTTTCTGTTTACTTTTCTTAAAACCCAAATAAAAAACCCCTCGTCTGACAATATGTCAGGGACGAGAGGACTAAATTCCCGCGGTACCACCCTAATAGGTATTAATAAACCCACTTATATCAATTAACGCTGATTAGACGGATTGGATTAATCATTCTATATTTTCACCCAATCAACTCCAGGATGTTCTTTCACCAACCTTTTTCTAAAAGCACTTTCAGTCATGATGCTTCCTCCCTAAAGTAAGTATTGATTACGCTTCCCTTCATGGTTTTTGATATTATTAGCTAGTTATATTTTAATTATGCAATCTAAAAATGTCAAGGACTAAAAATTCCTTAATAATTTATAATAATAATTTTTTGCTATTTTTTTCATTAATATTTATTTGAATATAGGTTAACTTAATATATAAACATATTATTATTTTGAAATGGGGATAACTGTAATGCATCATATACACAAATTTGATTTTTATTGTGAATCATCAAATTTACATAAACATAAACTAAGAGGCCAAACTTACGGGGAATTAGGCTTTGAAATCTTTCATTTTCATTTTTTCTCTGGATTTACATCCTATTTAGGGCATATACATTATTTCTCAGGTATAACTGGATTTCCAATTAAAACAGAATTCGGACATATTCATAAAATGGAAGGACTATTAGATATTTACAATTTACATGTACACAAATATAAAAATGTTACCTTTGAAGAAATAGAATACAATAACAGAAAAATCAAAAATAAAGCATTTGCATAGAATTGCACTGACGTGACTAAGATTGAGATTAAGATTGAGGTTGAGATTAAGATTAAGTAAAAAACCTCCAAAGCCTTTCATAAATTTTTGTATCTGTATCTTAATCTATATCTTTATCTATATCTTTATCTATATCTTTATCTATATCTTTATCTATATCTTTATCCCTATCTTTACCTTAGCGAAGCTTCACTTCGCAATTACTCATCTCCAAAGCAAGTACCCACTAATCTAGCATTATTTATCAACAGATGATCCTTTGGCACAACCTTCAATTTACCAGCTATTTCTTCCAAAGGTTTTGCTACTATTTTATTATTCTCTAAAGCAACCATTTTACCATAATCGCCTGCGTAAAGTAGTTCAGCAGCTGCTGTTCCAAATTGCGTAGATATAATTCTATCATAAGGGGATGGTGCACCACCTCTTTGCTGATATCCAAGAATAGACACTCTAATATCCATATCTATTTGGGACTCAAGTTCCTTTGCGATAGAATATCCCACTGCCGGGCTATTTTGACGTTTTTTCTTGAATTCCTTTTTTGACATTTCAGCTTCTTCAATAGATTTAGCACCCTCAGCAGCTACAACAATTGAAAAACTCTTTCCTTTTTTAGCTCTATCAATAAGATGTTTAGAAACACTTTTTATGTCATAAGGTA
Source organism: uncultured Eubacteriales bacterium (assembly GCA_964470745.1). Lineage (GTDB taxonomy): Bacteria > Bacillota > Clostridia > DSM-8532 > CAYYEC01 > CAYYEC01. The sequence continues at coordinate 2,981 of CAYYEC010000228.1, forward strand.
TTTCAGGAATTATTATTACATCCCCTCCACCTGCAACACCTGAATATAATGCCAGCCATCCAGCCTTATGCCCCATTACCTCTAAAATCATAACTCTATTATGTGAATGTGCTGTTGAATGTAGTCGATCTATGGATTCGGTAGCTATATCTACAGCAGTGTGAAATCCAAATGTAATATCAGTTCCAAATATATCATTATCAATCGTTTTAGGTAAACCAATAACATTTAGTCCTTCTTTATATAATAAGTTTGCAGTCTTTTGAGAACCGTTTCCACCTAATACCACAATGCAATCAAGTCCAAATCTTTTATAGTTTTCTTTAATTGCTTCAACTTTGTCAATTCCATAATCCGAATCCGTATTATCACTCATTTTAAATGGCTTTTCTCTAGAAGTTCCAAGAATTGTACCACCTACCGTAAGGATTCCAGAAAAATTTTCCGGATTTAATGGCTTGATATTACCTTCTATAAAACCTTTGAATCCATTATATATTCCCATAATATTCATATCATATCTGCCTGATGCAGCTTTTGCTACTCCTCTTATGGTAGCATTTAGCCCAGGACAATCTCCACCGCTAGTTAATATTCCAAATGTTTTTGTAGCAGATTTTTTCATAGTTATATACCTCCAAGCTTGTAGATTTTATTATAGAGTTTATAATTATTTTATTTTGTTATTTATATAATGATCATCTCCAAAATTAATTATAAATAACAAATTACTGTGAAATCATTGTGAAGATACTTCTCTACAAATTGTATTTTTTTAAACTCAACCGGAAGTCCTTCAATTATTTTTTTTACTTCTTCAGGGTTAAAATAAAAATATCTGTCTTCCTTATCCAAAGATTTATGATGAAGTAAATTAAATACTATAGCTTCACTAGTTAACTCATATAATTCCTTTATAGCTTGAATAAGAAATTCTTTATTATTACCTAAATTAAGATTAAATATTCCAGAAGAATAAGCAATATTAAAATTCTTATCCGGGAATGGATGACTATCAAAAATATCTAAGCAATGAAATTCTGCATCTAATTCTTTTTGTTTCGCACATTCTATCATTTTTGGTAAAATATCTACACCTGTATAGTGAACTTTAATATTATTATAATTTAAATATTCAAATAAATTTCCAAGTCCACATCCAACATCAAGAATTTTTTTATCATACAAATTTAAATTTGTCGTTAACACCTCAAACCTCATCATCTGGGCTTCTTCACTTTCCCAACCCAGTATTTTATAATCTTCCAATCCTTCCCTGATATTTGGTTCGTAATATGATTTAATTTGTTGTATTTTAGCCATTATAAACCCCTCAATTATTTATTTGTATATATTATAATCATAAGTTAAAAAAAAGACCATATAAAATGACCTTTCTTTTATATTATATATTATTACATAGTTTTACAATAAAATAAATACATTATCCAACATTTACTTCAAATAAAATGCGAAGCATAGCTTCACAAAGGTTAAGATTGAGGTTAAGGTTAAGGTTAAGAAATATATAAGAAAGGCTTCGTAGGATTTTCTTATCTTTTACTCAACCTTAATCATAACCTCAACCTTGCATACATTAGTGCGTAATTTTTAAATTTTATCCTCCAAGATATGCCTTTCTAACTTCTTCACTTTGTGCAAGTTCATTTGCATCTCCTGAAAGTACAATGTGTCCTGTTTCCAATACATATGCTCTATGAGCGATTGAAAGAGCCATATGAGCATTTTGTTCAACTAAAAGTATTGTTGTTCCCGCTTTATTTATATCTTCAATTATAGTAAAAATCTCTTTAACTAAAAGTGGCGCTAATCCCATAGACGGCTCATCTAATAGCAAAAGCTTTGGTTTTGACATTAATGCCCTTCCCATTGCCAGCATCTGCTGCTCTCCACCACTTAATGTTCCCGCAACCTGTTTTAATCTTTCTTTTAGCCTTGGAAATCTGGTAAATACCTTTTCATAATCTTCTTTTATTTTATGCTTATCTTTTCTGATATAAGCACCCATTTCCAAGTTATCCAAAACTGAAAGATTGGCAAATATTCTCCTACCTTCCGGTACGTGACTCATTCCCATTTCAACTATCTTGTTTGCTGCGATATTTTTTAATGATTTGCCCATGAAACTGACTTCACCGGATTTTGGCGCTATAATGCCGGATACAGTTTTAAGTATAGTAGTTTTCCCTGCACCATTTGCACCAATTAAGGTAACTATTTCACCTTCATTTACTTCAAAATCTATATCATGTAGCGCATGAATTGCATCGTAAAAAACATTTATTCCTTTAATCTCAAGCACCAAGATCAACCTCCTCACCCAGGTACGCTTTTATTACTTCAGGATTTTTACTTATATCACCAGGTAATCCTGTAGCAATTATTTGACCATAATCAAGCACAACAAGTCTTTCACATATTCCCATAACCAGGCTCATATCATGTTCTATTAATAGAATAGTTAAATTAAATTTGTCCCTAATGAAACTGATCAAATTCATTAATTCCTGGGTTTCCTGTGGATTCATCCCTGCTGCAGGTTCATCAAGTAGTAAAAGCTTTGGGTCAGTTGCCAATGCTCTTACTATCTCCAGCTTTCTTTGTTCCCCATATGGTAAGTTTTTTGAAAGTTCATTGCTTTTTGAATCAATATTAAATATTTTCAAAAGATCCATTGCTTTTTGAGTCATCTCTTCCTCATGCTTATAAAAACCATAGGTTCTTAGAACAGCTTGCAGCGCATTATATTTGGAATTAAAATGTAGTGCTATTTTAACATTATCAAGAACAGTTAAATCTTTAAATAATCTTATATTTTGAAATGTTCTTGCTATTCCCATTTGAGTTATTTTATATGGCTTTACTCCTCCAATACTTTTGTAATTATCCTCTCCCCCACTTTTGTTAAAAAGAATATTGCCACTTGTAGGAGTATATACACCTGTAAGCATGTTAAATACTGTTGTTTTTCCTGCTCCGTTAGGACCAATTAGCCCAACCAGTTCTCCATCCTTTAGATCAAGCTCAAAGTCTGTTACTGCCTTTAATCCTCCAAATACTATTGAAATCTTTTCTGCTTTTAATACACTCATTTATTTCACCCCCTGGTTTTTTTTACGGAGTAAAAATTTATTAAATTTTCTCACTAATTTTACTATTGAAATTTCTTTGTTGCCCATTAGTCCTCCCGGCCAGAAAATCATAACTAAAATAAGTGCAAGGCCAAAAACTGCAAGCCTATAGTCCTTTATAACTCTTAGCCATTCTTGTACATATATAAATGCAACACTTGCAAAAATTGTTCCTGTAATACTACCCAATCCTCCAAGAACAACAATAACTACAAAATTTACAGAATTTAAAAATCCAAACATTGCAGGATTTAAATATCCAAAATATATTGCATACAGGCCTCCGCCCACACCAGCTAAAAATGCTGATAGAGTAAACGCAAACATTTTATAATATGGAACATTTATACCCATAGAATTTGATGCTATTTCATCTTCTCTTATAGAAATTATAGCCCTTCCCGGAGAAGATTTTATTAAATTACTTACCAGAACAATCGTAAAAACTGCAAATCCAAAAACCCAACTGAACTTTATTAAAGCATCAAGAAGAAAATCCCCTGTATCTGAAAATGAAGGTATTCCCTTTAATCCTGCCGCACCACCTGTAAGACTCTCCAGGTTAACCATCAAAACCCTGATAATTTCTCCAAAACCAAGAGTAGCTATAGCTAAATAGTCCCCTCTCATTCTTAATGTAGGAAAACCTATTGCAATGCCAAATAATGAAGTTACCAAACCACCTATAATAATTGCGAAAAATAACGGTACATTATACTTCATTACTGCTATGGCAGTAGTATAT
>CAYYEC010000229.1:0-6871 GCA_964470745.1 uncultured Eubacteriales bacterium
GCATTCCACCAGGGAAATTCAGATGTATATCATAGTTTTTACAGTCAATATTTAAGAACTTTTTAAGAACAGTTAGTACATTTTCCACTGAAGCTTTTGCAGAACTTGATCTTTTGTACTTATGGCCCCTGCCGTCCATCTCTTCTTCTTCTATAATTCCAGTTACCTTTATAATACCTTTTCCTTTTTCATTTGGAGTTACTGAAACCTCAATGTCCATTACCATTCCCGTACATCCGCCAACCACTGCCAAGCCATTTATACATCCTATATGTTCACCTGCGCATATTTTTTTATCTAATCTTGGACTATAATGACCAAACTCAATAACCCATTCAATATCCTTTCTTGTAATCAGTTTTCTTCCTTCCACTAAAGCTGTTCCTCCCGCAATTTGAATCATATTTACAGCATCACGACCATTTTGCGCATATTTTGCAATAAGTTCTTCTACATTTTCTTCTATTTCAAATCCACCTTTAGCTGCAGCATTTGATGCTATCATAGATATCTCGGAAGCCATAAGCGGCCTAAAATATATTTCTGCACATCTTGACCTGATTGCCGGTGGTATCTCATCTGCTGTCCTTGTTGTAGCACCCACCAATCGAAAATCAGCTGGTAAACCTTTTTGAAAAATCTCATGTATATGGGAAGGAATATTGGTATCCTCAGAGTTGTAATATGAGCTCTCCAGGAAAACTCTTCTATCTTCCAGAACTTTTAATAATTTGTTCATTTGTATTGGATGGAGCTCACCAATTTCGTCTACAAATAAAATACCTCCATGCGCTTTTGTAACTGCACCTGCTTTTGGCTGTGGTACACCTGCCACCCCATATGCTCCCGCACCTTGATATATAGGGTCATGAACTGACCCTATTAATGGGTCTGCTATTCCCCTTTCATCAAATCTTAAAATAGTTGCATCAACCTCAACAAACTTTGCTTCACTTTTAAATGGCGATATGGAGATCTTTTTAGCTTCCTCAAGTATAACTCTAGCCGCTGCAGTTTTTCCTATTCCGGGAGGTCCATAAATGATTACATGTTGAGGATTTGGACCACATAATGCAGCTCTAAGTGCTTTTATTCCCTGCTCTTGACCAACAATTTCTTTCAAGGTTGAAGGGCGTGTTTTCTCTGACAAAGGTTCTGTCAGCTTTATATCCTTTAACTTTTTTAGCTTCTCCAACTCTTTTTTTGACTCTTTATCGATGGCATTTTTATTACCTTGCTGGTTTTTAAGCAAGTTTAAAAAATAAATCCCAATAATTATTGAGAAAAAAAACTGTATTATAAAAAAAGTGCTCGTTAGCATATTTTCCTCCCTTAAAATTTAATAATATACATTAAGAGTGAGTTAAAACAATCAATAATATACTATTAAATCCATAAAATTTCTCTATCATCAATATATTTTTCTGATTATTTTAAATTCACATAGATGTATTATTTACTATGTAAACTTTTTTATTCCGAGCAATTTGCAAAGGTAATTTTTACTATTGGGCACAATTTTTTATTATTTTCGAAAATGCAAAGGATGATATCCTGTTATTTCTTTAAAAACCCTTCCAAAATGAGTTATACTTCCAAAGCCTACTTCTTCTGATATTTTTGCAACCTTCAAATTTGTATCCATCAAAAGTTTCTTTGCTTCTTTAACACGAATAATATTCAAATATTCCACAAAGGAAAAGTTGGTAGTTTCTTTAAATATTCTGCTAAGATAAGACGGACTAATATAAAAACGCTTTGACAAAGAAGATAATGAAATAGGCTCCATATAGTTTTTAAATATATATTCCACTATTTCAGAAACTTTTTCGTTCATAGGGCTATAATGTTCTAATAAGAATGTGTTGGTCTCTTCCTTATATCTGCAAAACTCAACAATGAATTCAGTCAAATAGGCCTGTATTAAAAATTCAAATCCTGTCTTTTCGAGTTGGGCTTCATTTACTACCTTAAAAAGCAGTTTTTCAAAATTCTTGCGCTCATCCAGTGACAGTCCTATGATTGTTTTTTCTTCAGAAATAAGTGCTCCAATTCCTTTTCCATCGCCTATATGATAGTTTGTAGAAAAAAAACTTTCATCAAAGTATATACAAATTATTTCACTTCCTGAAATATCGGTATCAATTGCCCTATGCAAGATATTTGGACTAATAAGTATTATATCTCCTGCTTTTACCTTATAGCTTCTATCATCTATAAAAAAAGTCCTTTCCCCTTTCACAACATATAATATTTCATATGAATTATGAAAGTGCCTGCACTGTCTTTTGTCATTTGCCCATTTTCTGTAAAAAACAGAAAATTTAAAGTGTATATTTCTATAACGAAAATCTTCCGCCAACATTTTTAACCACCTGATTCCTCTATATTTATTACTAATCTATCGCTTATTATATATAACACAATAAATCCTTTACATTACTTTTTAAAATGCTGCATTGTATTACCTTTAAAACTCGGGACGCAAATAGCCCTAATGTAATTTACTTATTGCATTCCATATAAAACTAATTATATCACAAATGAAATGATAAATAGATAAAATATAAGAGTTTTTCAGCTATTACTGCAAATAATGTACAGATTTTTTTATTACATTAAACTATAATCATAAGTAAATATTAAATTATGAAAAGGTTGAAACAAATTATGATTATTGAAAACTATCAAGATAGCAAATTAACTAAATCAGAAATGAGAAAATCAATTATTAAATTTACATGGCCCTGCATAGCTGAATTGATGCTTTTATCTTTAATATCTATTGTAAATCTTTCCATGGTAGGGCATTTAGGGGCATATGCACTTAGCGCAGTTGGGCTTACCAGTCAGCCTGTTTTTATAAGTATAGCAGTTTTTCAAGCTTTCAATGTAGGTGCAACAGCACTTGTATCACGATTTATTGGAGCAAAAGATTATCAAAATGCGAGAAAGGTTGTTACTCAATCCTTAATTTTTGGTGTCGTCTCAGGTACATTTCTTTCAATTCTTGGCTTTATTTTTTCAAATTGGCTAGTTGTTAAAATGGGAGCACAAGGTGACACCGTATACTATGCCAACATATATATGAAGTATATGGCGATAGGTACTATATTTCAATCCATCCCAACTGCTGTATCATCAATTTTAAGAGGTGCAGGTGATTCAAAATCGCCTATGAGATTTAATGTAGTTTCAAATATCGTGAATGCAATCGCAGGCTATATCTTTATTTATGGCTTTGGATTTGTTCCGTCACTAGGAGTAGAAGGTGCAGGTATTGCCGCTACATTAGCAAAATTAACAGCTTGTGTACTTTCAATATATACAATCTTCAATACGAATCTTCCAATAGCAATATCTATAAAAGATAGTTTTAAGCTAGACTTCTTAATGTTAAAAAGAATAGTGAATATAGGCTTTGCTGCTGCCGGAGAACAATTGGTAATGAGAGTTGGCTTTTTAATATACACAAAAATAATTGCAGATCTTGGTACAATTTCTTTTGCCGCCCATCAAGTTTGCCTGAGTATATCAGGGCTCTCATCAAATTTGGGTATGGCTTTAGGTATGGCTTCTACATCCTTTGTGGGAAGAAATCTTGGAGCAAATAATCCTGATTTAGCTGAGAGATATAGTCATGAATTAAGAAAAATTGCTGTGTTTTGTTCTCTTATAATCAGCCTGTTCTTTTTCTTTGGCGGTTTTTATATAACAAGAATTTTTATATCTGATATGGAAGTAATACTTATTTCAGCCTTTGTATTAAAAATAATAGCATTTATTACACCTCCACAAAACACTTTATTTGTCCTGACTGGAGGATTAAGAGGCGCCGGAGATACTAAATGGCCTTTGATATCGAGTCTATCTGGAATAGCATTTATAAGACTCCCTTTGGCTTTTATCCTTGTAAATGTATTTAATTTTGGCCTTGCCGGAGCCTGGACTGGTGCTGTTATTGATCAGTATATAAGAGTAATTGTTATTTATGTAAGGTTTGCAAGAGGTAAGTGGAAAAGTATAAGTGTATAGAAAAACTAGTGGTTTGTAACACTTCATTTTTATAATCCTATTTTAAGTGTTACAAATCCACTTCCTCTGTCTGTGGTCTGCGCACCCTAAAAATCATACGTTACAGACCACCAGTTTAGTGATATGTTTCCGTAAAGTTGTCACTAAACTAGACTTTTTCAGTAATCTCAAGCAGTCCCCACATTTCTTTTGTAGTTTCTTATTTACATACTTGCATAAATGTTTTTTAAAAATCTTATGCTTTCTTCAACTGCTAACTCTTTTGTATCTTCTAAAAGCAATTCTATATACGGTTTTTTATTCTTAATTAAACCAAGCAGTAACTCATAATTTAGCATTCCTTTACCTGTTGCAACAGATTTAATTTTGCCATCCTCAATAATAAAGTCTTTAGAATGTATAATTGAAATTCTATCACCAAATAATTCAAAAGACTCTTTAATAATTTCATCCTGATTTTTATAATTTTCAAATGTTAATAGATTTACAGGATCAAATATAACTTGTAAATTATTTGATTTTATTGTATCTATAACTTTTTTCATTTTTTCAGGAGTATTGATAATATGACTTGCAACGCCTTCAATGCCCACAAAAACACCAAATTTTTCAGCTTCCTCAACCAATTCCTTAATAGTCTCTAATGATTGTTTAAAAGCATATTCGCTATGATTCTCAGGATTAAATGAATAGTCTGCGTTAATTGAACCAGTCTCCGTTCCGATTATACTACAACCAAAATCTCTCGCATATCTTATATGTTCTTTAAAATAATTTATTAATTCTTTTCTTTTTGCTCTGTCAGGATGGGCTAAATTCACATAACAGCCTAGAACTGCAATTTTAATATTTTCTTTGTAGAATGTTTCTCTTATGTAACTTGCTAATCCCGGATTAAGTTTCCCAGCCCAACTGTCCTGACCTGATATAGCTTTTGCTAAAGCCAGTTGAATACAAGAGGCCTGGCTTCCATGAATTTTTTTTGCCAGCTCTTCCACAAGTAATTTACCAAAATCATGTGCTCTTACGCCAATTATCATATTAATCACCATTTTCCTTTATTGAAATTCTCAAACAAATTTATATTAATTTTTTTAAGTTTATCACATTAAATGTAAGTATTCAATAAAATGCACATTAAGTCTATAGTTTCTACAGACCTAACGTGCATTTTTTCAGTTAAACAAATATTTGAACAACAATACGATTATTTATTGATTTCTTCCAGTACCTTATCCATACCTAATTCTTTAGACTTTGTAGCGTATAAAGCTAATCCATCATCTATGCTGTATTCACTAATCATTGTCTTAGCAATAATTTCTTCCTTTAACTTTCTTATATCCCCGGCTCTTTTTGCCCATGTTGCTGATTCTGGAATTAATTGCTGTTGTTTTGCATTGTCCATGAATATTTTTAAAGAACCAGTTATTAACGGATCCAAATTTGGATCAATATCAATGGTAAATGGATTTAACTGTAATTCAGGAGAATGATATGTTTTTGCAAGAGGTTTTTTGGGATCACTTATTCTTGGCATCATTTCAATTTTTCCATCTTTAACTTCATAGTGGACACCTTCAACTCCGAATGTGAATAATTTCTGACCTTCTGCACCATCATGCATAAATTCTACTAAATACTTAAATACACCTTCTGCATTTTTTGATTTTTTCAATACTGAAGTTACATATGGAACACGGTTATTATAATATGATCCTTCTACTGGTGGCATTGCTGCAACTTTTGCATTTGGGAAATTTGGTTCAGTATTTACTTGCATATTTCTGTTCCAGGTTCCTGCCCAATAAGTAAATAGGCCTACTTTACCGGCATAAAATTTATCTCTGCATGTTGATGTTTTATTAGTAAATATCTCTTTATCTATTAATCCTTCTGAATATGCTTTGTTTAACCTAACTAAAGCTTCTTTAAATTCAGGCTGTGAGAAACCATCAATCCATTTTCCATCTTTAACTATTAAATCAGGTGATGCATCCTGATAGAAATCTCTAATATACCAGTCCGAATCAACACCTACTCCAGGTCCGGTATATCCAAAAGTATCATTTTGTCCATTTTTATCCGGGTCATTAAATGTAAATGCTTTCATCAATTCGTAGTATTCATCCCAGGTTTTAGGCATTTCCAATCCTAAATTATCAAGCCAATCCTGTCTTACATAGGTAATACATCCTCCACCTGTATTCATTGGTACGCCATAAATTTCACCATCAGCAAGTGTTAATGCTTCGAAATATTCTTTATTGATTGGCTTAAATAATTCGCTGTTGTCAATATAGCTTTTAAGCGGAGCAAACACTCCATTAGAAGAAAAGTTAACGTAGTCTGCACTATAAATTTCAGCTGCATCAATGTTTTCCCCAGATGCTATTGTTAATTTTAATTTTTCTTGATATTGGTTATGTGCCGGTTGTGTAATTACTAATTCTATACCTGTTATTTCCTTATACTTTGCCAAAAGCTGATCCAGTCCATCTTCCTTAATTAGTAGAGTGTCAGACATGAAGTTTATTTTTTTAGGCTTTTCAACCTCTTTTACCGCAGCCTTTTCAGCAGTAGTTTCTACAGCTGCAGTAGTTTCGGTTTTTGTACCTTCTGTCTTAGTAGTTTTTGAACCACATCCTGCAAATACTGATGCAGTCATTAACATTGCTACTGAAAATGATAATGCTTTTAAAACTTTTTTGTTCATTAATAAATCCTCCCTTTAATGATTTTTGTAAATCCTTGCTTTATATTTTAATAAATCAAAATGATTTTATTAAAATCACTTAAAATACATTAGTAGTTTGTTGTCTGCATACCTTGAACA
>CAYYEC010000230.1:0-6870 GCA_964470745.1 uncultured Eubacteriales bacterium
GCTTAATCCACCATTTGACTACCTATTTAATGATAAGAATATACTTAGGAAAATCAAGAAAAACTACCCAGATTTAGTGTTCGAACATTATACCCAACAGTCCACCAAACACTGGATGTTCGAACAACTAATAACAATGATAGATTCCCCAGTTTTTCCTCTTGTTCAGGATTTAATAAAAAATCTTCATAAGGATTTACGGTAAAATAAAAGAAGGCTTTTAGCCTCCTTTATCATTTAAGTATTAATAGTTTGATAAAGATGGTGATAAAATGGGTGAGTTACCACTTGCAGCAGTTGAACGTATCATGAAAAATGCCGGATTAGAACGAGTAAGTCATGATGCAATAGGTGTTATGTCAGAAATTTTAGAAGATATATGTATAGATATATCAAAAGATTCTGTTAAACTGGCCAAGCATGCCAAGAGAAAGACTGTAAAGAAAGAAGATATTAAACTAGCAACGAGGAGAACGTTATAAGCTGGTTTTCGTAAATTATCATACAATAGTAGAGGACATAAATAACGAGATATATACAGAAACAGACAATTAGGATAACAGCTGAAAAAGCATACGACAAAATAGATGCCCCTAAGAAACACTCAATAATGAAAATAAAAAAAGAGCAGTTTAGAGACATGCTCAAGGGTCTATTTTAATGTAATAACTTGATGACAATAATAACCTTGGTGCCCAATTCTCCCTGTGCAAAGCATAGGATAAGACTAGAAAGGTACTCCTGTTTGCATCATAACTGTTCAATAATATTCAATAGATCCTCAATCCATAAATTCATTAATATTCAATCTGGAGATTTATGGTAGACCTGCATTATAGAGGTAGTATATCACTTACAATCCTCTAGTTTGATTCATTCTAAGAATCAAGATGTTTCCTTTGGTAGAGAACTTCTTTCTTAATCCACTTACATTATAGCAAATATATTTTAATTCGTCAATGGTTCTCTAAGGAAAAACGAAACTTAATGGTTATTGAAAACAGGATGAGATAATCTTTTAAAGACTATAATATTGTAAAATTTGAGGTAGAAAATGCCAATAAGACAAATAATTCGAAATTGGTGGATACATATAGTTATTATAATTTTTATTTTATCTTGGTATTTATTAACGAATTATGGGCCATTTAAAGCAGACGATAAATTATTATCTGTCTTCATATACGCCATATTATTTGCTGGTTTTATTTGGTTAATACTAGCGCGAATTATTAGACAAAATGAAACCCAAATAAGAACGAGATTACAAGTGAGAATGCCAGGAAGTAGACCTTTTGAGTACCTGTTTTTTATTTTCTTGTTTCTAGCATCTTTTTTTGTCACTGTATTAAGTATTATACAAGATTATTCTGATATAAAACAATATATTATTTATGTATTTCTAATTTCTTTTTTCTATGTTGGAGCTCTTGTTATTGGTTGGTTTAATTACATTAGATTACTTCATACACCTGAATGCTTAGAAACCTCAAATGAAAATGTATTTATGTTTGGAAAGGGAAATATATATTTTTTAATCTTTGTAATAATTATCATTTTCTTACTAACAATTTCTGTACTCTATAATAATGCAATATGGATTTGGAGCGCTCTATCATCAATTGGCACTCTGAGTTTGGCTTTCTTGGTTGTTTACAAGGATTTTTTACAGCGACCGGAGATTGATATAGTATTTGAACAAATAGAGCCCTATTGTAGAACTGCACAGGCGAATGTGTATAGTCCTGGGCAAACTAATCCAGTCCTAAGAGATGGTTATTGGATTCGAGTAAAAGTTATCAATAAGGGAAAAAAAGTTGCAAAAAATTGTGAAGGAAGATTAGTAGAAATAGAATATGGCGATGGTAGTCTGTTTCAACCCTTTGATCCAGTTGTGCTCCACTGGGTAGGAAGACAAGATTTCAATCGGATAAATATAAACAGCCTTGATTATGAATATTTAGACGTGATTTATACATTAGATGGAAGTGACGAGGCAATTATAAATTGTGCAGAATCACAACAAAATGGTCCATTACCATCAAGAGGAATAGATACAAGATTACCTCCATCCCCATATATTATAAAAATAAGTGTTAGTAGCGAAAATGCAAAACCAAACTCTAAAAAATATCTACTTGATTGTAATGGCACCTGGAATGAAATAAGAATGAGTGAAATGTAAATTTATATTTTATTATAAATAAGGTAACCATACAACTTCTTGATATTATGTTGAATTAGCCCAAAGATTGACGAGCAAAACTTAAGATAAAATATTAGGTAATTTATCAGCAATTATTGTATATTCCCGATCAGCTTGTATTGTTTTATTAAGATAATGAGCACTACCTACTGAGGTTGATGCCCTTCCCTGAATAAAATCAGCAATGGATTCCGACACCCTATTTTCAATTAAGAAGTTATAGTTCCATTTTCGAATGGTGCTCGATGATATTCTACCAATTCTTATTTTTTCAAGATAGGTATAATAGCAATATTTAGCCTTATATCCTTTTAATTCATCAAAGAATTGTAAAGGAAGATAAATCCAAAAACCTCTTTTCTTACCCTTAGATATTGAACTAATAGGGATTCTAGCTATCTCATTTTTAAAAACTGTATTCTTAATATTCTCTATTCCTTTTAATAGCTGAGTTAGCCTCATTCCAGAGTAAACTAACAGCTTGTATGGAATCTTGTATTCTTCATTTAGTTTTTGATAGGCTTCTTTTAATTCTTTATTTGAAATGTATATTTCTCTTATTCCAGAAGGCCTTAGCTTGATCTTTTTCTTCCATTTTTCAATGTCAATGCCATTGAATTCTTCAATTTCTTGGTACTCCATGAAATTGAAGAGGTTCTTTAAAGCACGACCGTAGGAATCTGTATAATGAGCTTCTATGTTTCTTTTTAATTGTTTGATGTTTCTAATATTGGTTAATTTTTTGTCTAATGAGGACATATAATCTTTGACTGTTAAAAGCTGGATCTGCCTTATTTTGTCTAAATAAGCAATATATGAGCTTCTATTTTGAAATGAAGGAGTAATTTGGTCTGTTTTGGAGGCTTCGCAAGGTGGAGGCCACGGGTTCAAATCCCGTCCAGTCCATACGCTTTCATTAAATAAATGTTCACGTAATTTATCAGATAGAAATTGAGAAATATTAATTTTATTTTCCTTAGCTGATTTAATTAAATTCTTGTCAACAGACAACGTGAGCTTTGTTTTTTTATACGTATATTTATACGTATTCATCTCCTAATGGCCTCCACCTTGCGAACTATCATCAGAACCACTAACAGCTATATAAATACGTATGCTTAGCCATACGTCAAATAATTTGAGAGAATAGAGAATAAGAGAGAATAAATATAGGAAAACAATAAATTTTTACTTGAGAATAACTCCTTACTTTCCTCTTTTTAGCAATAAAGAAAGTTACATATACAATGTATTTGATGAAAGTAAGGTTTAAAAGTCAAATTCTTGTTGCAGATTTGGGGCGAGGAAATATGCAAAAAAGGGTTGTTTTGAAAGATGAAAAAATACTGGATAGCTGGCCAATCCTGATTGAAAATGCTCAAGATAAAATGAATGATGCATATAATTATCTATCCTGGTTTATTCAAGATTCTCAAGCACCAGGAGTTAAAACAGAGTTTGTTAGGGTTAGTCCTGGTGCTTTAGCTGGTATTTTTGGAAGAGAAAGAAACTATCTAATGGTTACTAATGAAGGCTTGAGAGATTATAAGATGTATATTGGAGCAAGGGATTATGGTAAAAATCTTGATGTCTCTTGGTATTTAACATGTGAGCCTGGATTGTTTAAAAGCACTCTATCCAATATTCTTACCAAGGGTGCATCAGATAAAGCTCTATCTTTTATGTTGGATATTTTTAATCAGCAAGACCTTATAGCTTATGCTACCTTAATTCACCACTGTCTTTTAAAATCAGTAACCAGTATTATGCAGAGTCTCAATCAAGATCCCACTAGTATTAATCGGAAATCAAGAGGGTTTTTAAGGATATCATAAAATGAAGCTATGGAAGCAATCTAAAGAAAAGGAGTCTCAGGTGATACCAGAAGATTCCAAACAACAAGGAGATGAATTAATGGAAGAACTATTAACAGATACTCTGAACCTTGGTTGGTATTGGTCAGAAAATAAACAAGAATTCCAAATGGCTATTTAAAGGAGAAATCTGGACATATTAATTTCAAAATGAAATCTAATAGTTAGAAATTAAAATGATTTATTTTAAAGCCAAAATTTCTACATTTTCTAATTCATTGGGTATATAATCAATCTAGTGTTCGCTATCTAGCACTCCCATCGAAAGGAGTTGGTTAATAAGTCTTCCAGTCAATTTCTAAGGAGACTTAAACTTACCAACACTATTTTACCGAGGTGCCCGCTATCATTATCCTTAAATATATAATTATTCAATATATAACTTTCTTAAATTCTTCATAGGAAACTTGCTTTTTCTACAACTTAAGCGTATAATGTAAAAGCAATAGCTTAAAAAAAGGTTGAGTTTGAAAAGTCTCATTGGGATAATAATTTAAAATTGATTGATATACATGAAAAAAGAAATAAATTGATTCAAGTTACCATATAATATTTAGAGGCAAATATGGATATAAGATTAGATATATAAGGTATCTAAAACTGCCAATAATAAGAGGGAGGAATATGGAAATACAACCCATTAATATAACGACAATAATTGTAGCTGTAATTTCAGGTGTAAGTACTATTATTTCTGCGATTATTATACATATATCACGGTCAAAAGAATCAGAGAACGAACAACCAACAGGAAAAAAATCAGGGGATAAACAACTAAAAGGAGAAAATAATAAGCACACACCACGAAAAATCAAAGTATTGAAATATATAATGTTTTTAAGTTTAATCATCCTAATAGTTGATTCTATGGTCATTTTTAATAGCTTCACTGCCGAGAGTCCTACTACCAAGATTTCCACTACTGAGGTAAAAATCACTCATCCTTATGATGGTGCTTATGTTGAAATTGTAGAGATGGTACGAGGTACATCACAGAAAATTCCTGAGGAAGAAGTAATTTGGATTGTAATTTTCCCTCACATAGTAGGCTCTTATTATCCTCAAAATGATCCTGCTGATGTTCAAACTAATGGTGAGTGGTCTTCTCTCATCTCCATTGGCATCGAGGAAGATGTCGATAAGGAATTTGATATTCTTGCAGTACTCGCAGACAAAAATGCTCAATACACTTTCAATGCCTATCTCGGAGAAGCTAAGGGAAAGGAAACCTGGCCTGGGCTTCAAAAGCTTCCCGAAGGTGCATCAATATATGATCGAATCACAGTAACAAGGGAATAATCTTCAGCAAAATCTGGCTTTTTCTTCAACTTGAATATATAATAAAGATCACTAACTTACTAAGGTAAATTTTTAACATTCTATGAAAAACGCCCTATCTTATGCCAGAGTTTCAACTAAAGAACAGGCAGATAAAGGGCTTTCTATTCCTGCCCAGTTGAAAGCAATAAGGGATTATGCCAAGTCCTCTGATTTTAGAATAATAGAAGAATTTACAGATCTGGGAGAATCAGCAAAGACTGCAAATAGACCACAGTTCAGAAAGATGATGAAGAAATGTCAAAAAGATAAAACTATTGATGCTGTTATTGTCCACAAAATCGACAGATTCTCCAGAAATAATATTGATTTCTTTGCTTACAAAGCTGTTCTGAAAAAAGAAGGAATAAAGCTTATCTCTGTTAGTGAAAACATTGAAGAAACACCATCTGGTGAATTCATTGAAAATATACTTGTTGCTATGGCTCAGTTTTATTCATCAAATCTTGCAGAGGAAGTACTCAAGGGTATGAAAGAAAAATTTAATCGAGGTGAATGGCCAAACAAAGCACCAATAGGATATAAAAATATACAAGATAAAAAAGGACATACAACAATTATCGAAGATAAAGACACCTCTTTTCTTGTTAAACAATTGTTTAAACTATATTCTACTGGTCAATATTCTCTTGGCTCTCTTTCTGAGGAAATGGCTATTAGAGGTTTAAAAACAAGATATGGAAAAAGATATTCAATGGACCGTATTAAAAGAGTTCTTCAAAATCCTTTTTATACTGGTAAAATGAGAATGTGGAATACAGTTAAAAAAGGAGTTCATAAACAAATAATCAGTGCATCTGTTTTTAACCAAGTTCAAAATATTTTAACTGAGGGGCATATCTCTCATGATAAATGGCAAAAAAGAGACTACTTACTAAGAGGAATAACATATTGTGTTAATTGTAAAAAGAGATTAACTGCTGAAACACATAAAAGAGGTAACTATTATAGATGTCAGAACAATATTAACCATAAATGCTCAGAACCATTTATACCATTAAAATATCTTGAAAAACAGATTGGAAAACTCTATACTCTAATGGAACCATCAAAAAAACTCCAGAAGCTTATTAAAGTTGAAATTAGAGAAGTTCAAAAGAATTTTCAAGCTATATCAAGCAATGAAATGCAAAAACTGAAAAAAAGAATAAAAGAAAACGAAATTAAGATGGACACACTTGTTGATAATCTAGCAACAAAGATAATAACCTCTGATGTTTATAAAAAATATAGCCAGAAATATGAGAAAGAAATTAAGAACGCAAGAGATAGACTCATGGTTTTAAATAAAGATTATAGTACAAGTTTTGATTTTATTGATAAATGCATGATTCTTGCATCATCTCTATCACGTTTGCATAAGGTTTTTAGTTTCAGACAAAAGAAAAACTTAGCACGTGCTATTTTTAAAAAAATATGGGTGAAAAATAAAGAAATTAGGAGGATTGAGCT
>CAYYEC010000231.1:0-4842 GCA_964470745.1 uncultured Eubacteriales bacterium
AGTAAAATTAATAGTTTCGGGTTATCTTAATTTAAAAGTTACTGCAAAAGAGTGGGGATTATTCTAGATTTCATTTTATAGTCTTGATCTACCCATTGTATAGCCTTGGTCTTTAAGAACATAAGATTTAAATTCTTCGCTGGATCCTCGGACGCTTTTACTGTATATGTATCCATCACCGAGAGCTGTATTGTATGCAATATTATAATAAAAAACAGTTCGTTAAAAAAAAACTTGAAATATATAATAAAGTATGATATCATATGTGCTTGGAAAATCCTTGTTCTGTATTCTTGCTACAGAGCCGTTTAGTCCAGGAGGAGGTGAGTCAATTATGAACAAGTATGAAACTATTTTCGTTATAAATAGCCAATTTGATGAGGAAAAAATTAATGGATTAGTTGAAAAATTTAAAAATCTTATTGAGACTTCAGCACAATTAGAAAATATTGATGAATGGGGCAAAAGAAGATTAGCATATCCTGTTGATGATATCAATGAAGGATACTATACTTTAGTTAATTTTTCTGCAGAGCCAACTTTCCCACAAGAATTGGAAAGAATTTACAAGATAACAGAAGGTATATTAAAATATCTAATTATTAGAAAAGATAAGTAGGTGATACTATGAATAGAGTCTTTTTAATGGGACGACTAACAAAAGACCCTGAGTTAAGATATACTACAAATAATAATACAGCAGTTTGCAGCTTTACTTTGGCTGTTGACAGAAGATTTTCAAGGCAGGGAGAAGAAAAACAGGCAGATTTTATAAACATTGTTGCTTGGACACATACTGCAGAATTTTGTTCGAAATATTTTTATAAGGGATTAAGAGTAGTTGTCGAAGGAAGAATACAGACTAGAACATGGGATGACACTGAAGGAAAGAGACACTATGCAACTGAAGTAGTTGCGGACGATGTTCATTTTGCGGATGGAAAGAGATCAGATGCTCCAATGGGAGGAAATTCTGGTTCATCACAAAACAATAATAATAATTCAGATGGATTTTATGCTTTAGATGATGATGATGAATTACCATTCTAAGGCGCTAAATTGGATTCGAGAGGAGGTACTTAGATGCCAGGTGGAAAAAGAGAAAGAAACAATGACAACAGAGGTGGCGGCAGAGGTGGAAGAAGACCAAGAAGAAAAGTTTGTGCATTTTGTGTGGACAAAGTTACTGATATAGATTATAAAGAGGTTCCAAAGCTTAGAAAATTTCTTTCTGAGAGAGGTAAAATTCTTCCAAGAAGAATCTCTGGAAACTGTGCAAAACATCAACGTCAAATGACAATTGCCATTAAGAGAGCAAGACATATTGCATTGTTACCATATACATCAGATTGATAACGGTATAAGATATTAAATAACAGCCTATAGATTATTTCTATAGGCTTATTTTAAAAATATAGGAAGTACGGGAAGTGAAAGGACGAGTGGCAGTCCCTCTGCTTCCATGGTAAAAGAGGTAATTATGAAAAGGATTGGTTTTTTAGGGCCAAAGGGGACTTTTTCTCACGAGGCTTTAATTGAATATGTGGGAAATAACAAAGACTTTATTCCATGCGACTATAGTTCAATACCGGATATATTAATTGCAGCTCACAATGGTGAAATTGATGAAGCAATTGTTCCTGTGGAAAATTCTATAGAAGGAGCAATTAATGCTACTTTAGATATGATGGCAGGGGCAGGAGACTTGCTTATACATTCTGAGATTATTATTAATATAAGACAGAATTTATTGGTCAGAAAAGGAATGAAGAAAGAAGAGATAAAATGTATTTTATCTCACCCTCAACCTTTGGGGCAATGTAGGGAGTATCTAAATAAGGAATTTCCAAAGGCGGAAATAAAGGCGGTATACAGTACTGCAGGCGCTGCAATTGAGGTGGCTAAAGGATGTGGAGATTGCGCTGCTATTGGGTCTATTGTTTCTGCAAAGGAATATGGACTTGAAGTGTTATTTAAAAATATTCAAGATGGCAGTAATAATCTAACAAGATTTGTAGTTTTGGCGAAAAATGATAGTGAAAGAACAGGAAATGATAAAACTTCTATTGTTTTTTCAACACTTGATAAACCTGGTTGTTTATATAGCATATTAGATATTTTTAATTTATGGGACATAAATATGACAAGGATTGAATCAAGACCTGCAAAGGATAGATTAGGAAGATACATTTTCTTTGTTGATATTAAAGGTCACAGAAAAGATGAAGATGTGAGAGATGCGCTAACTATGATTAGAAGAAAAACATCATTTTATAAATTTCTAGGTTCTTATCCTGAATATGTATTAGATGATGGGTTATAGGCTGGTAGTCTTATGGGAATTTTGAGTTAAATATTGGGAAATTGAAAAATAGAGGTATAATTGATATAATATTTAAAAAGTATGTATTGAGGGGAATTGTATGCCTTTATTTGATAAAGAAATTGATATAACAAGAAATATAAAGTTAATTGAGTGGTTGAAGAGTGAATTACTGACAGATATTGCGAATTTATTTAAGATATTAGTCAATGGAGTAAAAGATGAGATACATGATTCTATATCAGACACTCTTTCAAATGTTATTCTTATTTCATATCTACTTGGAAGAAGGCTTGGAATAAGTTATAATTTAATTGAATTGAAAATAGGTAATAAAATAAGGTTGGGGTTATTAGAAAATCACGATGTAGAAAAGTATTATGGCGATTTGTCTGAATTGGCTAAACACTTGGATACTTCAAGAATCAAAAAGAAAGAAATTAGGAATGAGTGAATAATAAAATGTGATTATAAGGTAAGCTTCTGTTTACTCATTTCTTAGGGAAATGCGATGGATAATAGGGGATTTAAGAGTATTTTTGTTGCTAAATCAAGCTTTTACCTCTGGGTAAATTTTATTTTTGTAGTACTAATAGCTTTTTACGATATAAGAGTTGCTGTTCCTGGGTTTTTATTACTAATCATATTAGTATTTTATACCTTCAGGTCAAATTATTTGCGTCAGAAAGAAATGACTAAATACATAGAGAACCTTACATTTAATATTGACACAGCGACGAAAGATACGCTGTTAAATTTTCCTATGCCACTGGTTCTACTAGAAATTGATGGAACAATTATTTGGTATAATTCATCCTTTAGAAAAATTTTCGATGGAGAAGAACTTCTTGAAAAAACTATTAGTACTTTTATACATGAAATTAATACTAGTGATATAGCAAGTAAAGGAGCAAATATATCTAAAGAGATTGTTATTAACAATAGAAATTATAGTGTTTTGGGCAACCTAATAAAATCTGAAGATAAAGCAGATTCGGAGTTTATTTATTTGCTTTATTTAGTAGATAATACTGAACTTGTACAATTTAAAAAGCAATATAAGGATGAAAAGGTTGTTACTGGAGTTATAGTAATTGATAATTATGATGACTTAATGCAGAGCATGCCAGATAGTGCAAGACCTCAGATGATGGCAGAAATAGAGAAAAAATTGTTTAAATGGGTAGAATTTACACATGGCATAATAAGAAAATATGAAAGAGATAAATATTTGTTTATTTTTGAATATAGGTTTTTTAAGGATTTTGTAAAAAATAAATATGACATTTTAGACTCAGTTAAGACTATTGAAATTGGCAATAAAATTCCAGTAACACTCAGTATGGGATTTGGAATAAATGGTCAGACATTTGAAGAAAATTTTAATTATGCAAGAGCATCTTTGGATATTGCCTTAGGCCGAGGTGGCGACCAGGTTGTAATAAAAAATGGTACAAATATTAGTTTTTTTGGTGGACAAAGCAGAGAGTTTGAAAAGAAAACAAAAGTGAAAGCAAGAGTTATTGCTTTTGCTCTAAGAGAGCTAATTGACCAGTCTAAAAATGTTCTGATTATGGGGCATGAAAATGGCGATAATGATTCGTTTGGAGCTTCTCTAGGGGTATATAGAATAGCAAAAAACAGAAATAAGCAAGTTAATATTGTTCTTAATCAGTCAAATACTACAATAAAGAGTTTGATTGATAAGATTGAAATTCTGGAAGAGTACACAGATGCAATTATTGATAAAAATGAGGCTTTAGATATAGTAAATTCAGACACATTATTAGTAGTTGTTGATACTCATAGACCTAGCTTTACAGAATGTCCCGAATTACTTCAATATACTCAGAATATTGTTGTAATTGACCACCATAGAAGAGGAGCTGAGTATCTTAAGGATGCAGTTCTTAGCTATCATGAGACTTATGCTTCTTCTACATGTGAACTGGTAACAGAGATTCTTCAATATGTTGAGGAAAAAGTAAAGTTAAATCCAATTGAATCAGAGGCATTGTATGCAGGTATTGTTGTAGATACAAAAAACTTCACTTTTAAAACAGGTGTTAGAACCTTTGAAGCTGCTGCGTTTTTAAGAAGACAAGGAGTCGATACAATCTCTGTTAAACAGCTGTTTCAAAATGATTTTATTTCTTATGTTAATAGATCAAATGTAGTTAGAGATGCGGAAATTCTTGATGATAATATAGCAATTTCGATTTGCCCATCAAATCTGGATAAGGCACAGCTTGTTGCGGCTCAAGCTGCGGATGATCTTTTAAATTTGAAGGGTGTAATAGCAGCCTTTGTTTTAGGATATGGAGATAATGAAATATTTATTAGTGGAAGGTCTCTTGGGGATATAAATGTTCAGGTAATATTAGAGAAGCTTGGTGGTGGTGGGCAAATGACAGTTGCTGGTGCACAAATAAAAGATATTTCTATAGAAAAGGCAAAAGAAAAACTAAAATATGCTATAATGGAATATATTCAAGAAACGAATAGAGAGGAGTAGTAAA
>CAYYEC010000231.1:4852-6868 GCA_964470745.1 uncultured Eubacteriales bacterium
AAAATAAATATGTGAAAAAGAAATGGGACAGGAGGATAGTTTCTGGTCTCATAATCTCATTTCTTTTTTGATGTAAAATAAGGAGGGGTTTACGTGGATGTTATATTAAAACAAGATGTTAAAAATTTAGGTAAGAAAGAAAGCATGGTTAAGGTTAATGATGGTTATGCAAGAAATTATTTGATTCCAAGGGGCTTAGCAGTAGAGGCTACTTCCGCAAATGTTAATATAATGAAGACTAAGAAGAAAGCAGAAGAAAATAAGAAGGAAAGAGAACTTGCTCATGCAAAGGAGTTGGCTGAAAAGCTAAATAAAACCACAGTTATATTTAAAACTAAAGCTGGAGATAATGGCAAATTGTTTGGGTCTATTACCAGCAAAGATATTTCTGAAAAATTAAAAACAAATCATAAGTTAGATATAGACAAACGAAAAATTAATTTATCAGATGCTATAAAAACTATAGGAACTTCAGAGGTTGAAGTAAAGGTTTATGCGGGAGTTACTGCAAAAATGACCGTAAAGGTTGAGAGTGAATAAGTTTTTGTATATTGAAAGGAGCATAGCATGGATCTCGGTGTGTTGGATAGAATACCACCTCAAAACGTTGAAGCAGAGCAATCAGTCATTGGTTCTATGCTGCTTGATAAGGAAGTAATTCCAATTGTTACTGAAGTTTTAAAAGGCGAAGACTTTTATAGAGATAGTCACAAAGAGATTTTTGAGGCAATACTGGATTTATTTGATGTTGGACAACCTGTGGACTTGATAACTGTATCGGAGCAATTAAGATTAAGGGAAAGTCTAGATAAGATAGGTGGACTTGAATATTTAACTAATATTGCTACAAGTGTTCCTACTACAGCTAATGCAAGACATTATGCAAAAATAGTAGAAGAAAAATCAATACTTAGAAAGCTTATAAAAGCATCAAATGATATAGTGAATTTAAGTTATGAAGCATCTGAAGAAGTTACTTATATATTGGACAAAGCCGAAAAAGGTGTATTTGACATACTTCAAAAACGTAATACAAAAGGCTTTACGCCTATAAAGGATGTACTTGTAGAAACTTTTAATCAATTGGAAGAATTATACAATAATAAGGGTCATATTACAGGAATACCGTCAGGCTTTACAGACCTGGATCATAAGCTAACTGGCTTTCAGAAATCTGATTTAATTATAATTGCAGCAAGACCAGCTATGGGAAAAACAGCATTTGCTTTAAATATTGCCCAGTATGCAGCTGTTCATGCTCAAATACCTGTGGCAATTTTCAATCTTGAAATGTCAAAGGAGCAATTAGTAAATAGAATGCTTTGTAGTGAAGCTATGATTGATAGCCAGAGGATGAGAACCGGTAAATTGGAAGATGATGATTGGCAAAAAATAGCAAGATCTCTTGGACCTTTATCAGAGGCACCAATCTATATAGATGATAATGCTGGACTTTCTATAATGGAGATGAGAGCCAAATGCAGAAGATTAAAGCTGGAAAAAAACTTAGGCTTAGTTGTAATCGATTATTTGCAGCTTATGCAGGGGAGAGGAAAATCTGAAAGCAGGCAGCAGGAGATTTCAGAAATATCAAGATCCCTAAAAATCCTTGCAAAAGAGATAAATGTGCCAATTATTACATTATCTCAGCTAAGTCGTGCAGCTGAATCCAGATCAGACCATAGACCAATGCTTAGTGACCTGAGAGAATCAGGGGCAATAGAGCAGGATGCTGACTTAGTTATGTTTCTCTACAGAGATGAGTATTATAATGAAGATAGTGAAAAGAAAAATATAGCTGAGGTTATTGTGGCAAAAAATAGACACGGTTCTACAGGATCAATTGATCTTGCGTTCTTAGGACAATATACAAAATTTGGTAATTTGGAGAAATTTCGAGGATAATAGTTTTGAACATTATTGATAAAGTTAAAGAAACAATAAATAAGCACAACTTAATACAATATGGTGATAAAATAGTTGTTGGTGTATCCGGAGGTGCGGACAGTATATGTC
>CAYYEC010000232.1:0-6862 GCA_964470745.1 uncultured Eubacteriales bacterium
CATAAGAGCTTTAGGTAATATAAGCACACAAAAATAAAATGCAAAATCTTTTGTGAGTTGTATATAGCATAAGCTTATCAAACCATGGGAGCGGATTTAATGAATAAAATAAGACAGTTTTATAAAAAAAATACGCTGTTGATAAAAATTTTATCATCATATTTCATAATTGGATTTATTATATTATCTGCTTTTTCATATATTATAATTGAAACCTACTCCAAGAAAAGCCTGGAGGAAGTGAATAAAACTTCTGAAAATATGATTTATCAGTCATATTACACTGCTGATATATTGCTTACGAACACATACTATAATTTTTACCAATTATTTTTCTACGGTATAGATGAGGATATAACAAGTATGCTGTATGCGAATAGACTGGATCAATTTAAAGCTTATGATGTACTCACCAAGCTTAACCAGAATATTAATATAAACCCATTGCTTAGATCAATATATATATATAATTCGAAAACTGATATAGTCTTGTATAAGGTAGCTATGGAGAGTGGGGGAGCCATGTCCATAGAGGATTTTTTCGATAAAGATATTATAAATATGCTTGATAATCCGGATTCATTCAAGACCGATACTTATTTTACAAGGAAGGTAAATTATATTCTTTCTGAGAGGGAGGTTAGTGAGAATCTTACTACTTTGTTTTTTGCTAATGCTACTACAAATGGGAAAGTAGAATCTGCAATTATAGTAAACCTCAATCAAGATGTTCTGCAACAAATGGTTACAAATGGTAATTTGAGTGACCAGTACCAGATATTTATTATCCAAAATGATGGGGAAGTTATAACCCATTCAGATAAGTCAATAATAAATCAGAACCTTGGTGGATATCACTATATTAGAAACATTTTAGATGCAAAAGATAAAAAAGGGTATTTTACGGATAAAGTTAATGGAAAGGATTCGCTTGTCACTTATATAAAAGCAGACAGGTTAAGATGGATTTTTGTGGGTGTGGGAGAGTACAGTAAGCTTTTATCTACGGCTTATTCAATGCAAAAGACCATATTGATTCTAACAGTTATTTTCATATTTATGGGACTGTTAATTGCAGCTTTTTTTGCTTCCAGTATATACAAGCCCTTTCACAGATTGCTTAAGGATATACAAAAAAGATATATGTTTCAAAAGAAAGACCAATCTCTGGATGTATATGACTATCTGAAATTTACTTTTAATGAACTGGCTGATGATGTGGATAAATATAAGATCGACTCTTATCAGTTATTAAATACAAAAAAAAATGAAATGCTTGAAAAGATTATCAGTGATGAAATTGATTATGGAACGAATGGGACAAAATATTTAGAGGAGTATGGGATTCACTTTAATAATGCATTTTTTGTTGTTGTAGTTTTAAAAATAGATTCCTTTGAAAAAAATGTTACTGAATCCTGGTCAAATGATGCAAAACTATTAAAATTTGCAATATTGAATATTTCATGTGAATTGTTTAGTGACAAATTTAAAACAGAAGGTATTGATAATGGAACTGATTTTGTAAGTATAATACTAAATGCAGAAGACAGGAGAAAACTTGAATTTGATGCGATAGCTGATAAGATAAGAGAAATACAGGACAGTATTGAGACATATTTGACATGTACTGTAACTATAGGTGTTGGAGAAATTGTTCAGGAATTTGATAATGTGGGTTATTCTTTTCAGACTGCTTTGACCGCAACAAAATACAGGATAGTATTTGGTAGAAAATCAATAACAAAATACACCGATATAAAAGCTAGAAATGCTGAATTTCATGAATATCCTTATGATATGGAGAAAAAAATAATTGAATCTCTGAAGCAATTAAGCATAAGGAAATTAAACACAGGTCTTAATGATTTTTTTTACAATATTGAAGTTTATAGTGCCTATGAAATACAGATGTCTATAACTCAGCTTTTAATAATGCTTTCTAATAATATAAGCAGTTTATTGAAAGTGAATGAAGAATTTAATGAGTATAATTTCAAAGTAATGAATGCAAAAGTGGAAGCTTATGAGATTCTCGCAGAAATAAAGGACTATTTATACTCATTATGTTCGGATGTCATAGAGGCTATGTATAGTGATCCTAAGAATAATAAAAAAGTAATGGCAGTAAATACTGCTAAGGAATATATCCATAAACACTTAAATGAGTATAACCTGTCAACAGATACAATTTCAGCTTATGTAAATTTATCGCGAAATTATATCAGATCTATTTTTAAAGAAATAACAGAAATGTCTATATCAGAGTATATTACTCAGTGCAGGATGGAAGAAGCACAGAAATTGCTGTGTGAAACTGAATTTACAGTAAAAAACATTGCTGAGTCGGTAGGATTTCATGATAATAAATACTTTTATGTTATATTTAAAAAATACTTTGGAAAAACTCCTGAAGATTATAGAAATGAAAAAAAAGCTTAAAAAAGCTCCAAATAGCCAATATCTAACCAGTTTAAAAAGCATCACTAATCATTAGTGATGCTTTTTAAACTGGTTAGATATGCAACAAATTTGTTTTTGATGGAATATGGTACTTGCAAGAAAAAAAGTTTGAGCTTATGATGAAATTAAGTTAAATGAAAAACCCGTTGAAGTTATAGTGCTCTTTAATTGAATCATTTTAATTAAAATAAGGAGACAATAATAGAGGGGAGTGTATTTTAGTACTTATATTAAAGAAATTAATATTACCAAAAACACTATTACAATATAATGGAAGGAGACATAAAATGAGTAATATAACTTTAGAGGAAAATAAAGTATATAATGCCATACCTAAAAAAACATCGTTTATTGATGATGTCAGAAAGAATTTTTTTCTTTATTTATTAGTATTACCTGGAGTTTTGTATTTTATTGTTTTCAAATACCTGCCTATGATAGGAATTATCATTGCATTTGAGGATTATAACTTTGTAAAAGGTATTTTGGGAAGTAAGTTTGTTGGTCTGAAAAATTTTGAGTTTTTCTTTAGCTCCAATGATTGGGTACAAGTAACCTTTAATACTGTTTATCTGAATATTTTATTTATTATAACTGGTTTAATTTGTTCAATAGGGATTGCTCTTGTTTTATCGGAGATTAGTGGGAAACTGTTTATAAAGATTACTCAGTCCATAGTTATTCTCCCAAACTTTATTTCATGGACTCTGGCAGGTATGTTTTCAATATCATTATTAAATACTGACTATGGATTTATAAATATAACACTACAGGCATTGAATCATAATGGAGTTAACTTCTTTTCAAGACCTGAACTATGGCCTGCCATACTAGTATTTTTAAGAATATGGAAGGGAGCGGGATTTGGATCAGTTATATATTTAGCTGCTATTGCCGGAATAGATCAAGAAATATACCAGGCAGCTAAAATTGATGGTGCCAATCGTATGCAGTGTGTTAGATGGATTACACTTCCACAGTTGAAGACTACAGCAATTTTACTGACAATACTTGGTATTGGAGGTATATTTCATGGTGACTTTGGCATGATTTATGCATTGGTAGGGGACAATTCATTCCTGTATCCTACTACTGATGTTATTGATACTTATGTGTACAGGCAGCTCAGGACTATGGGAGATGTGAGTATGTCTGCTGCTGTAGGTCTTTATCAGTCTGTTGTAGGTTTTTGCATAGTACTGGTAACAAATACGTTGGCCAAAAAATTTGAACCTGATTCAGCAATTTTTTAACAAAATGGAGGAATGTAGTATGCTTAATAACACACGAGAGGATATCATTATTAATATTATAGGATATATATTTATGATATTGTTTGCAGCTTTTTGTCTAATACCGTTTATACTTATTATAACAGGTTCTTTTACAGATGAATTATCGCTTATGGAAAATGGGTTCAGTTTAATTCCTAAAAAAACTTCTTTAATAGCTTACAAAGTATTATTTGAGGATAGCTCAGTACTAGATGCTTATAAGGTAACCATATTTATAACAACAGTTGGTACTTTTTGTGAACTTATTATTACCAGCGCCATGGCATATGCACTTTCTGTAAGCAGCTTTACCCATAGAAATAAGATTGCATTTTTTGCATATTTTACCATGCTGTTTAACGGGGGACTTGTTCCAACATATATCTTAATATCTAAATATCTTCACATGAAAGATAATATCTGGGTGTATATTATTCCACTTTTGATTAATCCATATAACATGTTTTTATTAAGGAATTTTTTCAAGACAATACCCAGTTCACTGGCTGAATCTGCAAAAATAGATGGAGCCAATGATATATTTATTCTGTTCAAGATTGTACTGCCATTGTCAAAACCTGCTCTTGCTACTATTGGTCTGTTTTATGCACTTGCCAATTGGAATGAGTGGTTTAACTGTCTTCTTTATATCTCAGATCAGAAGCTTATTTCATTACAATATCTTATAATGAAGGTATTAAGATATGTAGATTTCTTAAAACAAATGGCCAGCTACATGCAAGGTATACAAATAGATTATATTCCACCATCAAATTCTGCAAAGATGGCTACAGCGGTAGTTACTATTGGTCCAATTATTTTTGTATATCCTTTCGTGCAGAGATATTTCGTAAAGGGACTTGTTATAGGAGCTGTCAAGGGCTAATTCCGGTGTAGATCGGTTTAGTATAAAAATTAATATTTTATAAGGAGGATTTATTATGAAAAGAATTACTAAAGGGATGATATTATTTCTTACCTTCGCAATGCTGATAACTTCATTATCTGCATGCAAAAAAACCAAAGAAGAAGGCAGTACAGATACTACAGGAACACAGGCTGTATCAGAAACCACTGGAAAAAAGGTTCCGGATCCAGTTACACTTAATATTTACTTATTCGGTGAGGAAAGCAAGCATTATAGAAATGTAGATGGAGTAATATCTGAAATTGAGAATAGAGTAAAGGACACACTAAATACTAAACTAAATATTACCTGGACTCCTCCAGCGGACTATAAACAAAAGCTGCCTATGTGGATAGCTTCAGGCGAAGATATTGATCTTATGTTTGATGCTCCATGGATGAGTTTGAGTAAGATGGCCTCCGATGGTGCTTATGCGGATTTGGGGAAGTATTTTAATAATGATCAGTATCCGGGTTTGAAAAAGGCTTTTTCTGCTGATTTTATAAATAGTAATAAAGTACTTGGTAAAGCGTATGCAATTCCTATTACAAATACATTTATGGACATGGAAGGAATTATATATAGGAAAGATCTATTAGAAAAATACGGAATGAAACCCATAGCCAGCTATGACGATCTTTATGATTTTCTTACCAAGGTTCAGGAAAATGAAGATTCAAAAAAATATGTAGGATATGCAAACTATGGTGATAGAGGCTTCTTTAAAGAATTCTGGGATCGTAATGACAGAGAATTAAATGGAAGAGTTTATAATCTTATGAGTATAAATAATATGGAATATCTTCAGGTTGCGTTTTCAGCTGATGGAAAATCAGTCTCAGGTATAGCAACATTAGGAGATACAGATGAGAATTATAAAGGTTTTGATCCAAAGTATGGAAAGCAATTTGTGATAGATCTTTATAATACTACTAAAAAATATAATAAATTTCTTATAAAGGATGTTTTAGTTGCTGGTACTACACTTCCACCATTTTCTGGGGCGCAATATACAACACTTAATTCATATCAGACAGAGCTAAGCAAATTAAAAGTTAAAGATCCTAATGCTGAATTGGCTTTTTGGCCATTACAGAAGAATTGTCGTGAGTTAACACCTGGAGGACAATCTACAGATTTTAAGGCTTGGAATTTTGCAGCTGTACCTGTTGCTTCCAAAAAAATTGACAGAACAATGGCATTCCTTGACTGGTTATATGGTAGTCAGGAAAATGTTGATCTACTTATTCACGGTATTGAAGGTAAAGATTGGACTGCAATAGGGGATAAACAGTGGAAGGTACCGGATGGAGTAGATGGTAACAGTACCTATATGTGGCCTGGATATCAGTTAGGTTGGACTCCCGCTTATTATAGAACAGTTGAAGTACCTGAAGAGATGCAGAAATATTTTGATTATGAATTTTCACAGGATACATTCAAGGCAAATCTATTGGCAGGATTTTCATTCAATACTGAGCCGGTAAAAGCAGAAATGGCAAAATGTGCTACTATAAATGATAAGTATATTAAACCGTTGTTGGCCGGTGTGTTTGATGATCCGGAAGCAGAATTAAAGAAATTCAGTGAAGAATTGAATGCATCCGGTGTGGATAAGATTAAGGCTGAGATTACAAAACAGTTAAATGAATTTCTTGCAAGTAAGTAATAATAAATAATTTATCTTTAAGCAGCTATAAGGGATGCAGATTAACAGTAAAAATGTTATCTGCATTTCTTGCTATATAGCGATATTCCAAATTTAGTGGAGAGAAGCCAATATATGTATAAAGGAGGATGTAAAAATATATAAAATTGCAATCGGCCTTCTATCCCGCTTTACTAACCAGAAATAAAATATAAAAAGAAAAGGAGAAAAGTATTTTTATGAGGAAATTAGGAAAAAAACTCATGGCATTTGTAGTTTCAGCCCTAATGCTGGTGCAGATATTTTTTACATTAATGCCGGCTTCAGTCAGTGCAACAGATACAACATCAATTATGACGGATTATCTGCCAGCTATTAGTGAGGTCATTGATGCAAACGGATTCAAACATCCCAGTGTAGGGCTCACCAAGGACATTCTTGAGAACCTGAGGACAAAGGTACGGGCACAAAAAGAGCCTTGGAATACATATTTTAATGCAATGCTCGAATCTTACGCTGCTTCACCAACTGTTTCGTCCAGTAATCAGAGCAGTGCTGATCCAACGAAAC
>CAYYEC010000233.1:0-2317 GCA_964470745.1 uncultured Eubacteriales bacterium
GAGTATAATGGCGTAACAAAACAGGCAGGTCTTCTGGCTTAAGTATCATCACCCTTACAGCCTTCTCGGTTTCCCAGTGGCATCTTGCAAGGACTTCTCTTTTACAGCGGCGGGACCGCGTGGGATTTCTACCCACTTCCCTTTTCACCGATTTATAATTTTTGTTCATCAAAAATATA
Source organism: uncultured Eubacteriales bacterium (assembly GCA_964470745.1). Classification (GTDB taxonomy): domain Bacteria; phylum Bacillota; class Clostridia; order DSM-8532; family CAYYEC01; genus CAYYEC01. Next base: position 180 of record CAYYEC010000233.1, read on the forward strand.
ATTGGCACCTGTTTCTTTTATTTAATTTTCATACTATATGTTTTGCACTTAATCTTTATATTTTTTAATATAATAAGTACACTTTATATAACTATATCATAAAAAACATTTTTTATCATATAAAATATTTGTTTTTTTATAATTTTTTACACAACAAATCCTCCGTTTGGACTTAAAACTTGTCCTGTAAAAAATGAAGCCTCCTCCGATGCAAGAAACAAAACAGAGTGAGCAACCTCCAAAGCAGTTCCAAATCTCATCACAGGTGTGCTTGCTTTCAGAGCTTCACTTTCTTCATCATTTAGACATAAATTCATATCGGTTTCAATAATTCCCGGAGCTACACAATTTACCTGTATGTTGGAAGGGCCAAGCTCCTTTGCAAGTGCTTTTGTAAGTCCTATAACACCAGCCTTTGCTGCTGAATAATGAACCTCACAGGAAGCACCTGTCAACCCCCATATGGAAGATACATTTATAATTCTGCCTTTTTTGTTTTTCAGCATATACGGGAGTACAGACTGACAGCAGTTAAAAACCCCTTTTAAGTTAACGGATATAACTTCATCCCATTCCATTTCAGAAATATCCCCAAACACTGAAATTTTAGAAATCCCGGCATTGTTTATAAGCACATCAATACTGCCAAATTTGTCAATACAATGTTCTACCATTCGATCTACTTCAGAACGAATAGAAACATTTGCTTTAAAAATGTCTGCACTGAAGCCTTCATTCTTCAAATTCATGCTAAGTTCTTCGGCTGCAAGTTTTGACTGATTGTAGTTTATCAGTACATTGTACCCGTTTCCGGCAAACAGTCTGGCTGTTTCTCTTCCAATCCCTCTTGACGCCCCTGTTATTAAGGCAGTTTTCATCTTGCTTTCTCTCCTCCTCGCAAAAGTAAATTATTAGCCAAATGCACAGGCTGTATTTTACTAAAAAATAAAAACCACAAATAGATCCATTCCTAACGGCATCCCTTCGTGGGTTTTGTTTCAAATTGTATAAAATTATCTGCAAATCCTTCTTGTTTTACTTACGTTAATTACTGTAGCATATTTTCAAAGGCATGTCAATTTTTGGGCAAACTCCGATGAGTCAATTAACTATAGGGAATTGACTAGTAGCTAAAATCTTGCATTTGTTTTTGCAATGATCCATCCGGTAATGCCCTTGACAACAAGCATCTCCCATATAGTCTGCCAGTCATGGAAGATAAAGACATTGCAGAAATATCAAGTATCCTTGATAAATAGTTCATGAAATGTATTGACTAAGACCTTGTTTTTGTCAATGCTTTCCCATGTGTTATTTCATTTTGTCACATGCCCGAAATATTTGTTGACATACATACCCTATGTGGGTATAATAGTAATATCACTATATCTTAATATTACAATATTACAAATATGAAAGGAGATTTTTTTTATGGCAAATGCAAATATAATTCAATTAAGTACAAAAGATTTCGAACAGGAGGTCAAAAAATCCTCTATTCCAGTACTAATAGATTTCTGGGCTCCCTGGTGTGGTCCATGTCGAGCTGTCGCTCCAGTACTAGATGAACTTGAGACAAAGTACCATGGAAGAATTAAAATTGTAAAAGTAAATGTGGATGAAGAACCGGCACTTGCATCACAATTCAGAATTATGAGCATACCGACATTAGCTTTATTCAACGGTGGACTTCTGGTTACAAAAGTAGTCGGAGCACGGCCTCTTTTTGAACTTGAAACAATAATAAACAAAGTAATCAATTAACAATTGAAAGTTGAAATGAGGTGGTTATCATGTGGAAAATGCTTAGCATGCTGCAAAAGAACTTAACTTTAAGTATTCCAATTTTTATGGTTCTGGGTTTGAGTTTTGGCAGCTTTATCTCTGCAGGTTACTTGAAATCATGGATAATACCATTGACATTCCTGATGGTGTATCCTATGATGGTTACATTAAATGTTAAAGAACTTTTTACAAAAGGGGATACAAAACTGCAAATCACAGCTCAACTAATTAATTTTGGAGTCATACCCTTTTTAGGATTTGGTTTTGGCCGGATTTTTTTCCCGGATAACCATCTGGCCGTTTTAGGATTACTTCTTACATCCCTTTTGCCAACATCCGGAATGACTATATCA
>CAYYEC010000233.1:2327-6848 GCA_964470745.1 uncultured Eubacteriales bacterium
TTACTCTCCACTATAAAAGCACTTAGAACCCTGTCATTTTCAATTTTTGCAAAAGGAAATGTTCCAGCCGCTGTAAAAATGACAGTAGTTGGCTTAATCATTGGTTCACTACTTACCCCAATTTATCTTAAGGCACTCATGGGTACAATCGTCAATATTTCTTTACTGGAAGTTTTTAAGCAGATTATTTTTATTGTTTTTCTTCCTCTAATTGCAGGTTTTATAACCCAGCTGTTGCTCGTTAGGTTGGGCGGCAAAGAGAAATATGAGAAAAATCTAAAACCAAAATTCCCCATACTATCTACACTTGGTGTTCTTGGTATTGTTTTTGTATCTATGGCGCTAAAAGCAAAAGCAATTATATCTAATCCAGTAATTTTAATTTATTATCTATTACCAATTGCACTTATCTACAGTATAAACTTTTTATTAAGTACCCTTATCGGAAAATTGCTTTTTAAAGATAAAGATGCAATTGCTCTTGTATACGGAACGGTCATGCGTAACTTATCTATAGCGCTTGCTGTTGCCATGGGTGTATTTGGAGAAAAAGGCTCTGAAATTGCATTGATTATTTCTATGGCATATATTATTCAGGTCCAGGCAGCTGCCTGGTATGTAAAGTTGAATGGTAAAATCTTTAAAAATAAAGCTTTATAGGCATAAATCCGTTATACAATAAAATAGCTGTATATATGTAAGTGAGGTGTATATATGTCGGAAAATATTAATATAAAACCATTTGAGGATAAGGCAAAAAAATTAAAAGTCTTAGGACATCCTTATAGATTGTTCATCCTGCAAAAGCTTTTAGCTAATGACAATTGTAAGTCCATAACTATTCAGGAATCCATCAACTTGCCTCAGGCTACATATGCACAGCACATAGGAAAATTAAAAGAATCAGGCATCATCAAAGGTATTAGGCATGGGAGGGAAATCCATTATAAAATAGTTGACAAAGAAATCCTCAAAATTATTATTAGCCTGCTCTTTGATCAACAAACATCATAAGTTCACATTTTTACTTTTTCCTCAAATCATGTTCAAAATTGTCGAATGCGGAATTCCTCGGAAAAGTAAAATCACACCATTATTTATACATTATTAGGATTTCCAAAACCAGTATTATATAAAAGCACCAAAGATAAAATAGTATAGAAAGGGAGTATTTAACTCAAATTTGCGTGAGTTAATACTCCCTTTTAATTGGCTATTTTCATTATTTTTAAATATTTACTGCACTAACCTTTCCATCTTCCTTTGATAAGCAGTTCTTGCCTTTGCAAATCAGCTTTTTGTTAATTTTATACAAAACATGTATGGTTTTCAGTTGTATAAATACTAAAGGTATAAGCACTCCAAAATAAGCTGGTGTAAACTTGACAATGATATTAGTTTTTACCAGGCCCCAGTGAATGAAAAACATCCCAAGGACAAATGCCGCAACACCTGGACATATCAATGCATAGCTTCCGATACTTATTTTTTTACCTTTTATAAATTCCTTGAAATATCCGGTTTTATTTAAAACCACATATCCTATCAATCCAATAACCGCCTGCAGAGATACCATCATGGAAAGTACAACAAACATTAAAACAGGAGGAGGGTCGGAATGAATCAGGTTATGAAATATCCCTGAAGTTACACGTACAAAGGTAATGCCTAAAAGTGTCATAATCGGTATCACAATCCACAAGCTGGGTGCATTTTCCTTTGAAATACCCTGTCTGAATATGGATTTAAATCCAAGTACCAGCTTTATTAACAACAACAATATGCTGATAGTTACGAAAAAAACGGCTCCCAGTATTCCCGGAACTGAAACTGCCAGGTTGTGGCTCATGGCTCCAGGAGCTGCAAGGCCTACTCCCACCATTGCAAAAGCAAAGCTGGCAAGCAGTTGGCTCAAGCTGTTATTATTAATAAAGTCAAAATCACCTTTGATGATTAAGCGTGAGAAATACGCAGAGAATATTTTCAAAGCATAAATCCCTATGGCAGCATATACTATGAGTGCCCAAGGAAACAAATATTCTACATTGCTCCATAGTCCTGGCACAAAAACAGCACCCAAAATAAAAGTAACATTGACTGTCATTCCCATAGTTAGAGGTATCGCCATCAAGGTGACCTCCGAATTTGAACTTTTAAGTTTTGTATATTCATCCGTTTTCTTAAATATACTAAATTCCTGTAAATTCCATAATAGCAATTGAATATGTTTAACAAAAAAATATAGAATAGCAAGTAGTGCAATACCTACTAATATAGTTATTGCAAGATTTCCTCCAGATAAAATGGTGTATACATGTTTAAATGTAGGTATCGGTGCATCTGGATGTTTGATCATAAACATCAAATACATAAAAAAGGAAATTGCCAGCCCACCATTCCCTAATGCTGACAAAAAATATAACGGATTGTAGTTTTGTGTAAATTTCTTATTCATAGTAACCAACCTTTCATAGTTATTTTTATACCCTTACGGGGTATCATAAAGCTATCCTAACATATGGAAAACTTGTCTGTCAAGAGTTATATTCAAATATTCAAATATTTAAATATAACTCTTGACATATACCCCCACATGGTATATTATAATTAATATTTGTTGCACATTAAATTATAATATTTTTTATCTATATATATTGCAAAAAATATAGAAAGCAGGTGATTGTATTGAGTTTGGTTTTATATTTTTGGACATTTATTGAAGGTGTTTTAACTTTTATATCACCTTGTATATTGCCAATGCTTCCAATTTATTTTTTCTATTTGGCAGGTGAGTCCGAAAAATCTGGAACATCGTTTTCTTCAAACAAAAGCAGGCTTCTTTTAAATTCAACTGGATTCGTAATAGGCTTTACATTAGTCTTTATTGCTCTTGGTGCCACGGTTACATCATTAGGACAATTTTTGTCAAATCATAGAAGCTTTCTGGAAAAAATAAGTGGACTGGTTATGATAGTATTTGGTCTCAGCTTTACCGGGATATTAAAAATAAACTTCCTGAATATGGAAAAAAGAATCGATTTCAAATTTAATAAACTCCGATTTTTAAATTCAATAGTCTTTGGAATGGTTTTTGGTTTTGGTTGGACACCATGTTTAGGCGCATTTTTGGGTTCTGCCCTGCTACTTGCCAGTAATTCAGAGACAATTTTACGTGGAATACTTTTACTTCTCCTTTACTCTATAGGCCTCGGTATCCCCTTCATTCTTACGTCAATAGCCTTTGAAAAAGTAAAAGGAGCTTTTAAACAAATTCAAACTCATAGCAGGACTATAAGCATTATATCAGGAGTGCTGTTAATTGTTGCAGGCGTCATTGTTTTTACCGGTAGTTTAAAGTATTTTAACTACTTTATTTGATAAAACTCATATATAAAATCTAACTGTGGAGGAATAGTTTATGAAAAAAAAGGCCAACATCATTATATGGATTATTGCAATATGCATTGTTATCATAGCCGCTACATTCTATTCAAAAAATAAGCCCGCGAGCGTTGTTGTATCACCATCACCATCACCATCGCCATCACAGCAGAATGAAGCAGCAACTTCACCTTCTCAAAACAGCAAACCAATCGCTCCTGACTTTAATTTGAAAGATCTAAATGGAAAAAATGTAAAGCTTTCCGATTATAAAGGAAAGATTGTTATACTGAATTTTTGGGCAGTCTGGTGTAAATACTGCAAACAGGAAATGCCTGATTTAAATGAATTAAACAAGGAATTAGATAAAGAGAATGAGGCTGTTATTATTGCTGTGGATGTCCAGGAATCCGCTGAAATAGTTGAAAAATATCTTTCTTCAAACAATATAAACCTGAAAGTTTTATTAGATCAGGATGGTTCTGTGACTCAAACTTATGGTGTTTCCGGTTTCCCTACTACTTTTATCCTTAATAAAGATGGATCTCTATATACCTACATCCCCGGAGCAACAAACAAAGAAACCTTGATAGAAATTCTCAATAAAATAAAGAAGGAAGAACCTGCCCAATAGTGACCGCAGGAAATTGAAAGGACTTTACAATGAAAAATTTAATGAATTACTACAAAAGTCACCTATAATATAAAGGAAAGGATATGTTAAAACATGAAAAAAAATTTAATTGCAATTTTCTTAATAGCATTAATGCTTTTAAACGGTTGCTCAAGCACTCAATCGGTAAACCACATACACACTAAGGTGGGAACATTGAAAACCGCTCAAACTGTTCAACCTTTCTTTTATGAAGGATTCCTTCCCAAAGAGCACCAAACTGAAATATTACCATTTACAAATCCTGGAGACATGAAGGCAGCACTTTTAACAGGTTCCCTTAATATGACAGCTGGTGCGGTTGTTACCGCAATCACAGCAGCCTCAAAGGGTGAGCCCATAGTAATTGTAAGTGGTCTATGCAACAAAGCATCTGCACTTGTTGTAGGGAATAATTCAGAAATCAGTACTATTTCGGATCTAAAGGGTAAAAAAATTGCATATCTTCCATCAACCATGCACCATAT
>CAYYEC010000234.1:0-2494 GCA_964470745.1 uncultured Eubacteriales bacterium
CTATGACCCCCTGCTTGTAAGGCAGGTGCTCTCCCAGCTGAGCTATGCGCCCCCATCACTAATGCAAGAGTTATTATAGCATTAACAAATACTATTTGTCAATTAATTTTTTATTTTTTTGTTTTGGAAATAATCACTAATAATGCATTGCATATTTTGAGAATTATTACTTGTTTTTTGTATATAATTACCAAAATTTCTATACTTTAAAAAATATTTTCACGCACAATGTTTGATAATAAAATTGTTTGGAATATTATTATTATAAGGCTAATACAATAGTTTGGATGGGAGGAGATAAATTGAGAATACAATACATTTCAATTATTAACAACGAAGAACAAAATACAAGACCTTTAAAAATTCCTAATATTACTTCTTATACTATTAGGACTGAATTAGATGGTTTCCCTGAAAAATTATGGATACAATTTTTCAAGTATGAGTGGAGTTCAACTCACTACTATAACCGAACAAGAAATAATATTGAAATAAGTGACAATGAGTTGTTTCTTCATGTTCACAATAGTGATGAAATCCAGCCTTCAATTAATAACATATCCGAAACATTAAACAAAGCAAACAATTTTATTAAAACATGTAAAAGAAGCTCTAAGTATAGTATCGTAATACACAACGGTAGCTACCTTGAGGAAAACATCAGAGAGAATTATTTTTCATTAAATGAGTATGTTTAAATTTATAAAAAATAAAAAATTCCCAAAAATATTTTTGGGAATTTTTTTATTTTTTATATTGAAATGATTAAAATATAATTTTTAAAAAAGCTGTCGTTATCCTATCTAATAACTCTTGCATTACCGCCATCCATTATTCTTTCAACCTCTTTTAAGCTTGCCATTGAAGTATCTCCAGGAGTTGTCATTGCAAGAGCACCATGTGCTGCACCATAATTTACAGCCTTTTGAGGATCTCCTGTAGTCATAAGTCCATAAACTAATCCTGAAGCAAAGCTATCTCCTCCACCTACTCTGTCCATGATTTCTAAGTTTTCTCTCATCACAGAATTGTAGAATTTTCCATTGGCCCAGCACATAGCTCCCCAGTCATTAACTGTCGCAGTTTTAACTGTTCTTAATGTAGTAGCAATTACTTTAAAGTTTGGATATTCTCTCACTGCACTTTGAATCATTTTTTTGTATCCATTTAAATCAAGCTCTGATAAGTTTTCATCATTTCCTTCAATTTCAAGACCAAGACATGCAGTAAAATCTTCTTCATTTCCAATCATTACATCAATATATTTTGCCAACTCCTTATTAACTTCTTGTGCCTTTTTCTTTCCACCAATAAAATTCCATAATGATGGTCTGTAATTTAGGTCATATGATACTATTGTTCCATACTTTTTAGCTGTCTTTACAGCCTCTAAAACAACCTCTGGAGTCGTTTCTGATAATGCTGCAAATATTCCGCCCGTATGGAACCACCTTGATCCTAATTCACCAAATATGTATTCCCAATCGATATCGCCTTTTTTAAGCTGTGAAGCAGCAGTATTTGCTCTATCTGATACTCCAAGAGCTCCACGAATTCCGAAGCCTCTTTCAGTAAAGTTTAGTCCATTTCTTACAGCTCTACCTATTCCATCATAAGGAACCCATTTTATGTGAGATACATCAACTCCACCTTGCATAATAAAATCTTCTACAAGTCTACCTACCTCATTATCTGCAAATGATGTAACTACAGCAACATCCATGCCAAAGCATTTTTTTAGCCCACGAGAAACATTATATTCCCCGCCACCTTCCCATGCTCTAAATTCTCTAGCAGTCTTTATTCTTCCTTCTCCTGGGTCTAATCGTAGCATAACTTCACCAAGTGAAATACAGTCATATCTACAATCTTTTTTATCTTTTACATTTAATAAATTCATTAAAAATACTCCTTCCAAAATTAAAATATTGGACTCCAATTGCTAATTTCCACCAAACTCCCCCCTCTTTTTTTTGCTAAGATATGAATTAAAAGTCAAAGTTAGAGTTAAATTCATCCTAAAAGAAGGGGATGGGGATGAGGTAGTGGATTTATTTTTACGCTATTACCAATTCTAGTAGTTTATAAAGCATCAATTTGATGGTTCTATAAAAAAGCTTTACAGATCTACTTCCTTGATCTGTGGTCTGCATATCATGAATTATATACTTCACAGATCACTAGCTTCTCGCTTGCTTAATTTTCTCTATAAATTCTTTTGCAACAGCAGTAATTGATTCATAATCTCCAGTTTTAGCTCCTGCAGTTAAACTTCCTCCAGCTCCAACAGCTACTGCTCCCGCCTTAATCCACTCTCCAACATTTTCAACAGACACACCGCCTGTAGGCATTAGAGGAGCTTGTGGAATAGGTCCTTTTATTGCTTTAATAATTTTTGGACCAAATAATTCACCAGGGAATATTTTCACAACATCTGCTCCTGCTTCCATACATTCAACCACTTCTTTAATTGTCATTGCCCCCGGCATACAAG
>CAYYEC010000234.1:2504-6790 GCA_964470745.1 uncultured Eubacteriales bacterium
ACATATCTTTACAGTTTCAGCATTTAAGCATGGACTAACAATATATTGTGCACCTGCAAGAATAGCAACTCTTGCAGTTTCAGGGTCTAACACTGTTCCTGCTCCAATTATAATTTCACCAGAATCATATTTTTTTGCTAAATCTTTTATAACATCTGCTGCTCCCGGTACTGTAAATGTTATCTCAATAGCAGCAACTCCACCTTTAATACATGCTTCAGTTATTTTTTCAGCTTGATCTGAACTTTCAGCCCTTACAACAGCTACTAAACCAGCTTCTTTAATTTTAGAAATGATTTGCTCTTTTTTCATAATTAAAATTCCAACTCCTTTTTGTTTCACATTATGAAACGACGTTTTATAATTATAGTATTATTATAAACTATTTTCTTTTTCTTGTACACAAAATTTAAAAATATTTTTGAATAAAATAAGGGATCGGATATTCTACACAAATAGAAAATTCAATCCCTTATTTTGCATCTATAATTTTTTTATCTTAATGAGATATTGCTGTACCTTCAAGATAGTTAACAATAGATATATAAAAAAATAATAATGTAGCTAATCATAAACCCTATAGAATGAATAGCATATTCCTGAGTATAAACTACAAAAATATCACAATTGATATTTTAGGAAGTAGCTTTGTAACGCTTTAAATGAAGTGGCATACCCTCCGGAACGCCACACAAGCCTTTCCCCTTTAATAAACCCATAAGAATAGAAGCGTCACAAACTACTGGATACCTGTCGTTATTTATTACTCGATCTCTTCAATGTAATATTCTTGAGTTCCCAATCCCCTATTTTCAAGCTTATCTAACTGGATAAAAGGATTTTTACCATGAAGTCTTTCCAATAAATGACCTTCCTCCTTTAATTCCATTCCTTGAGGTACACCTGAGAGAATTAAATCCTCTACTTTAATCGCATCAAGACAGGCTCTTTCAATAGCAACTATATCCTGAGATACCATTACTCCTATATCCGGTACTAATGCAGGAGTTGTTAGACCCCAGCAGTCACATAAGGCTGTGATATTTGTAAGGAAATTTATATAAAATACATGCCCTGGCTTAAATGTCTTTAATACTTCCTCAGTACAAATTGCCATTCCGGTTTGAAAATCTTCAAACCTATCAGCATCCATTGTCACAGCGCCTACAGGGCAAACCTTTACACAGTGCTGACAATATGTACAGTGATGAAAATTAATACTATATTTACCGTCTCTAAAGAAATTAGCATTATGGTTACAGCTATTGACACATAGATCACAATGAATGCATAAGCTTTCATCCCATTCAAGTCCACCTTCTAAATTATGAATCTGAGATCTTGTTCTATCAGTTACACAACCCATAGCAATATTTTTACAAGCCCCCCCATATCCACAGGAACCATGCCCTTTTACATGTGAGAGGTCAATCATAACCTCTGCATCATAAATATTACCCGCAATATCTACATTCTTAAAGGTTTTAAAGTCTACATTCTTTTCCATGTAATATTTGTTCATAACTCCACAAGCAGGAATTATTGGTACTCCTAGGAACTCTTCGGTATATCCTCTATTTCTTGCACCTTCAACTTCCTGATCTGTTATAAATACCTTTGCTCCATAAGCTTTTAACTTATCGACTAAAATCTTAACAAATAACGGATGAATAGTTGTATAGCCTATTCCTCTGCCCACATGCATTTTAATAGCTGTCCATTTACCTTTAACAACCTCTTCCAGACCCATTTTGTCTATTAATCTCTTGAATTTTGCCGGTAGTGTAACACTTGCATCATATTTATCATATTTAACTGATGAAAATAATATTTTTGAACCCATTTCTTACCTCCAATAATAAATTTCATTGACGATTATATCATCATTAGTATATTATTAAAAGTAGTTACATTTACATCACATAGTTACACAAAAGAAACCATTGCAATATATAAAAGGTTATAAAGAAGGTTTAATTTCTTCATAATTCAAAAAGTCCGGGAGGGTTATAAATGGAAGATAAATTAGTAGGTGAGTTACCACAGAATATTGAATGTTCTATCGAAAAAGCACTGGATGTTTTGGGAGGCAAATGGACATTTTTAATTATTAGAGATCTTTTTTGCGGCACAAAAAGATTTGGTGAATTGAGAAAATCACTCAGCGGTGTAAGTCCAAAGACACTTTCAGAAAGATTAAAGGATCTTGAAAGCAAAGGTATTATTACACGTACAGCCCACCCAACAATACCTCCTACTGTAGAATACAGTTTGACAGAAAAGGGGAAGAGTTTGCATCCGTTAATTAAGCAAATGAAGTTATGGGGAGCTAAGTGGGGATAGAAATGACAATGGGGACGATAAAGCAATGAAAAATATCACAAAAGATCCCCTATTCGTCTGCACAGAAATTTTCCTAAAAGAGAGCTTTCGAGGCAAAAATAAATACCCGGTTAATAAAAAACATCCCATGTAATAGGATGTAAGTTAAGCTTTATGACATTGGTCTGACGGTTCTTCTGATTTTAATTAATATAATCATTAATATCCAGTCTTCTTTCATTACAAAATTTAATAATTCCAAATACTACCTTTTTCCCTCCGCCAACGCCTGTTTTGATAAACCTGTGTAGATGTGCAGGGTCAACACCCATCTCCCTACCAAATCTATTGTAATTGCCCTGACAGTATTTGTTCATTAGTTCATAAATTTTTTCTCTATCTAACTTCATAAACTGCCCCCTCCATATATTATGACATAAAATATTCAGTGTTTCATCGTTTCTTTTATACAAATAACAGATGAAATCCCAAGCTTATATAATTAGTTAATATTTTATAAGTCCTTAACTAAAATTATTAATATTCTCCATCAAACTCCCCATGGCTTACATCTAAAGCTGCTGCCAATTGTTTTATGACCTCTAAAGAAGGATTTTTCTTTGTACCATTTTCAAGCTCATATATATACGAGACAGATACATTGGATTTTGCAGACAATTCAGAAACAGATAATCCTTTCCCTCTTCTTAAATCTTTAAGTTTTTTATTTAGCATTTTAATCACCTGTATTTATAATAACTCGCTATAGCGAATTTGTCAATAACTCTTTAGATTTTTTTATTTTGTTGACATTACATTTAAAATAGAATAAAATCAAATTACGCTGAGAATGTATATAGGAGATGTGAGTATGGAACTTGGTGTAAAAATCAAACAATTAAGAGAAACTGCAGGCTTAAAAATAAAAGAGCTCCATGACTTAACTGGTATTTCTGCCAGTTATATTACTGAGCTTGAAAAATGCAGGAAGACACCTTCTATTGAAATTGTACAAAAATTGGCGGATGGCTTAGGAGTAAGTATAATTCAATTATTGGGCCAGGATGAAAATATTCTTCATAATATTAAGTTGATTATGGGCAATATGACTGTTAAGGAATTTGTTCAATCTATAGTCAGCTCAACAGGCTGTGATATTATAAATGAAGATGATATTAAAAGCTACTTATCAGGAAGTATCATGCCGAATATAGCTTCCCTTCAAGTAATAGCAGATTATGCAAAAGTCGGTCTGGATGTAATGTATAAGCCAAATACTGCTGAACAGCTTAAATTGATGCAGGAAATGAACAATTCTTCCGGAAAGGCTGATGAATATTTGAAAATCTTTAATAAAATAAATAATAATGATTTAGACTTAAAGGAACTTGAAACCATTATTGACATTATGATTAAACAAAAACAGAAATAAAAATTGTATCCCCAGGGACGGTTCTTAATTGGCACAAATTCTTGTGTCAATTAAGAACCGTCTCCTTTTGGTTTGTAAACCCTACTCTATCATTATCCTCATGTTTTATCAAAGAATGCTTATTTCTTATATTTTTTTATAGCTTTGCTAATATCACTTTTAAGTAAACTTACATCTAGTTCATCATATTTAGCCACCATTAAGTTTTTTGATAGAGATAATAGTTTATTATTATCGTCAATTTTAAACAGTGCATCTTCAAATGAAACAGAGGCATATATATTCTCTTCTTCTGCCTTCTTTAAAATTAAAAGCATATTATCACCATTTTGAACCTTTGTCTGACCATAGTTGTCACCTGCTTTACCAAATTGACTAAATGTTATTTCTTTTAGGTTTTTATCTCCATATAAAACTTTACTAACTTTAACATTTACTTGTGTAACATTATATTCTGAAGAAATATTTAATGCTTCATTCTTTTCTTGTAATGCACTAGGCTTATTATTTTTATTTTTTGTAACACCATTAC
>CAYYEC010000235.1:0-6764 GCA_964470745.1 uncultured Eubacteriales bacterium
AGTGCTGAAGGTGAGCAGATAATAAAATCTTTATATGATGAGCAAGTTTCTTCATTAAACATCGAATTTGAAGATCTTTATGTTAATACCAGATTTGGGCAAACACATCTTATTAAGACAGGCAATCCAAATGGAAAACCAATTATGCTATTTCACGGTGGGAATAGCACTACTCCCTATTATTTAAGAGACTTTATAAACTTTAGAAATCAGTATTTATTGTATGCTCCCGATACAATTGGACATCCAGGCAAAAGTGATCAAACTGTATTGTCTGCAAAAAACCTGGAGTACGGTGAATGGGCATTTGATGTTATTGAAGGATTGGGATTTGAACAAATAATTTGCATTGGAGGTTCATTTGGCGGTGGGGTTTTAGCCAAACTTATGTGTGTTGCGCCACAAAAAATATCAAAAGCAATTATGCTTGTTCCTTCGGGGATATGTAATGTTTCAACTGCAAACATACTTTTTAAATTGGGAATTCCTATGGCTTTATATATTGTTACAAAAAGTGAAAAATGGCTCAAAAGAGCTATTTTACCTATGGCTATTGATGATCATGAAATTGATGAAAGTACTCTTACAATGGTAAGGAATACCTTTAATTATGTGCGTGTAAAAGCAGGTATGCCAAGTAATGTAAAGTGTGAGGAAATGAGGAATTATAAAGCACCTACCTTATTAATTGTTGGGGAAAAAGATATTTTGTTTCCAGGAAAAAGGGTAATAGAAAGGGCAAAAAATTTAATTCCAAATTTAAAAACACATTTAATAGAAGGAAAGGGGCATATGAGCATTCTATCCTCTGACAAACATAAAAACATTATACAAATGATGGGTAATTTTTTAGAAAGCTAGTTTTAATAAATTAAGTTTATACATTGTAAATACATAAAGTGAAGTATCTAAGGGTCTGCCATCCGTAGCAGCCTTTGAAATTAGAGTCACTGCAAGGCGCACAACAACACATTTGTATAAAGGGCATGCTTATGGGTCATCCTGCCCACATGACCAACAACTAAGTCGAAGTGTCACTAAGTTTTGGCCACGTTACAAATGCCAGACGTTATAAGAAATAGGGCGCAAATGCCGCCGCGTCCTGCGGCGGGTTGCTTACGAAGGGCGTTGTAGTAGCTGTACAATAGAAATTATATAAAGGGAAATGGAGGTAGTATATGGCTAAAATTTTTAACGACAATAATATTACATATGAGTATAGAGAATCTAAGATACCTGAATTTGCTTGGCATTCTAGTACAAGTTTATATGAGCTTGCGAATGCTAAGATAAGAATTTAAATTTTGATGTTCGTATCTTAGAACCAGGAAAATACTCATATCCTTATCACTCTCATAGAAATGCAGAAGAGTTGTTTGTAGTTTTAAAGGGTGAAGCTACTTTGAGAACACCTAATGGATTTCAGATAGTAAAAGAAGGAGATATTATTTATTTTGAGATGGGACTAAGTGGTGCACATCAGTTGCATAATCACTCTGATGAGCCATGTAAGTATTTGGACATAAGAACAGATTTAGGACTTGATGTATGTGATTATCCTGATACAGGAAAGGTAAACATTCTGCCATATAGAGAAGTATATGAAAGTAATACAAAGGTGGATTATTATAAAGGTGAGAATGATGTTAAAGAAAAGTGGAAAAAGTAGTATAATTGTTAATTGTATTCGCCAAGTTATAATCTAAAAAAGTAATTGTTTAATGAAAACTAATATGACGTTTAAATTGAAGTGTGTGTTAAGAGAGCAACGTCCTGTTGCCCTCTGAATAATGGGGCGCCCCACATCTTATAACAAAGCATCTGCGCAAGGGACGCTGGGGTAAAGGCATGAGGTATTCCTCTTGGGAATATCATGTAGAAAAGGCGTCCACACCGTCAAAACAACCGAGGCGGTGACTGCATTAGAAACTGAGGTCTCAGTAATCATGAGCAGTCACCTGTAAGTTTTGACAGCGTCGCAGAAGCCAAACGTTAGCTGTCATATGGCACACGAGTTGCCCGCCATTCTGGCGGGCAGGTTAGAGAGCAATATTTTAGTTAGAGTAAAAAAAGGAAATGGAGAACAATATGCCAAAAGTTAGCCTATTCAAAACAGATAAAGGAATTAAGAAAGCATTAATTGAATCTCTTAAGTTAATAGGAGGAATTGAGAAGTTTATAGATCATGATGACATTGTAATGTTAAAACCAAATTTAAATGGAACAGAATGGGTAACAAACATTGAACTTGTTGAGTCATTAATTCAATTATTAATAGAGTATGGCGTAAAAAAAATAATGATTGCAGAATCAACTTTTGGAAATGAGAAAATGACTGCAATGTGTTTTCAGAAAACAGGATATTTAGAATTAGCAAACAAATATAATATTGAGTTAAGGAATCTTAATGCATCAGAAATTTATCAATTGAAAGTAGATAAACCATTAATTACTGAAGTACTAAATGTTGCTAAAGATATTTTTGAAGTGGATAAAATCATAAATATACCAATAATGAAAGTTCACTATGCTACAGGAATAACTTTATCAATGAAGAACCTTAAGGGATTACTTGTAGGAGAAGAAAAAAGACGGTTTCATGAAGTTGGGTTAGATAAATGTATTATTGATTTAAATAACAGTATTAAGCCCACTTTAAATATTGTTGATTGTACAACATGTATGGAAAAAATGGGACCACATGGTGGAGAGATATTAAATATTAATTTGCTTATTGCAGGAGAAAGTTCAGGAGAAGTTGACTTTATTGGAAGCAAAGTAATGGGCTATAGTTTAGATGAAGTCAAGCATTTAAAGCATTATATTGAAATGAATAACATTGATATAGATGCAATTGAGGTTTTAGGTGAAAAAGTTGAGGATGTAAAATATAATTTTAAAAAAGTTGAAATGGAAAACTTAATACCTGCTGATTTTAACATATATGATAAAAATGCGTGTAGTTCATGTATGAATGCATTTTTGATGTCATGTGAATTTTTAGGAGATACTAATATTAAAAAGTGTGATATATATTTAGGATCCGACCATGAAATTAGTAAGAGTGAGAGTTGCAAGATAGCTTTTGGTAATTGTTGTATTAGAGATATTAAAGCAGATAAAACTGTAAAAGGCTGTCCTCCATTTCCTTTTTTATTAAAGAAGGTCTTTGAAGATGGTATTTAAGGGTTCCCATCCGTGGTCACTTTAAATCACGGGTTGTGTGCCATACGACACCTAACAATGTGTCTGAGTAAAGGTCACAGCATGAAGAAGGGCTTTGTAAAAGGGCATGAGGTCATCCTGCCCACAGCTTCAAATGAACCGAGTCGGTGTCTGCATTAGGAAGTGTTTGCACTAACCATGAGCAGACACCTGTAACATTTGAAGCCGTCTCAAACGCAAACCGTTACATGACAGACTGGGAAAGGTGCCACATCCGTGTGGCGGTTTATCAGGGGCAGTCTTGGAAGATTTTGTTAACCAACTGAACGAATGTTCTTGAAATATATTGAAATATTTTGATAAATAGAATATAATGGATTGGTGATAAACAATCAGATTTTGAAGCTATGGATTTGTCTTTTAATCTTCTTTCTTTGATTCCCGAATATATGGGGATGGTGACGTTATAGTTGCTGCGGGGAATATACAAAGGAAGGAGGTGGTTGATATGAATAATGAATTATACCTTAACATTGGCTATGCTGTTGTTATGGGTGTTAAATACATATTCTTACCATTAGGAGTTGCTGTTACTGCAAGAATTATTGCGGATAAGTTGCTTCAACCACAGCCTGGAAGACAAAGAAAAAAACGGTCTTATAAAAACCGTTTAAAATAATTACCTAGTTTTAAAACCTGACAGCAACAAGCGTCACCATCCTTATTTATATTATATCACTTTTGAAGATGAAGTAAACTAAAAAATGAAATAAATTTTGAATGAGTAATATGGGCAAGTTTTTTGCTAAAGGAGCTCCCGCCCATGGTGGCTTCTGCCTTTGCTGGTCCCAGTCCATCATGTAACACTATGTCTATATAAAGGGCATAGCAGGAAGAAAGGCTAACGAGGGTCATCCCAGAGGTCATCCTGCCCGCATCTGTTCGCTGTGTAACAAGCACTGCCATGGATAAGGGCTTTGTTGGTTCAGCTCTTTGACGTCGCAGATACTAACTATTGTACGCCATGCAATGGATAGCCTGGCGTACTGCTCGGAATTGCTAGGGAAAGGCTTTGTAGTGTTGTTTGCCACATTAGTTTAAAATAGCGAAGCAAATTATTATTTGAATATAAATAGGGATTAAGGAGCTGAATAATGGAGAATGAAAAGAACATGGATTAACATGATTATGGTATTGATTTTGTTATTTTTGACTGCATGTAATTCTAACAATCATACAACTACTGTAAAATATGGGACTTATGTTTTGGAACAAATAGGAACAGAGGCTGTTGCATTTCCAAAAGTCACTATTTCTGGTGATGACATTTTGTTCACATATGATGGTCTAAGCAGCTATTTACCATTTGGAACTTATACAATAGAGAACGATATATTAACGATGATAACAAATGACAGAAAGTATAAGTATGTATTTCAAATAGATGGAGATAAACTTGTTTTTCAGGAAAATGAGTCTGCGAAAGTGAATTTGACTGATAATAGATTTGGAATTAAAATAACAGATAATTCGGAATTTAAACTGAAAGAAAATTAGTAAATTTCAATTTTAGAAGTTAATTTCATTCGCAATATTTGTATGTTATGAATGTTCTAGATGTAGCATTTAAGGAGTTCCCGTCCATGGTCGCTTCTGGCTTTGCGGGTTGTCCGAAGTCAGCTAACACCGCGTCTACATAAAGGGCAAATCATGAAGAAGGGCTAAGTAGAAGGGCAAGAGGTCATCCTGCCCACATGACCAAAAGCAAGTCGAAGTGTCAGTAAGCTTTGGTTATGTTGTAGACGCAAACCATTAAGTGCAATTGCTCTCAGTGCCTGACGTCTTGTCGGGATTTAATTGGGTGTATCTATGGAGTTTTTGTAACTAAAATTCGTTAAAAAATGACAAAAGGTGATAGGAGGAGAATTTATGAATAATATTGTAAAAGAGTTAGATGAAATAATTGAAATATTCAAGAGTGACTATTCTGAACTAGATGAATCAACATCCTCAATTAGAATTTCAGAAGATAAATGGACGTTAAAAGAAATAATAGGTCATTTGATTGATTCAGCATCAAATAACCACCAAAGATTTGTAAGGTTTCAATTATCTAAAGTACTTGAATTTCCAGATTATAAAAATAAACAGTGGCTGGAGATACAAAAACACCAAAACATGAAATTTTCAGAATTATTGTTATTGTTTTACTATTATAATAAATTGATAACAAATATTATTTTGAATGTTGATAAAAAGAATTTAAATAATAAGTGGAATGTGTACTGGGATGAGAATAGTACATTTATAACTTTTGAGCAATTAATAGTTCATTATGTTGACCATATAAAAAGTCATTTAAATCATTTTAGAGATAGATTAAGTGAAATAGAAAATATTTTTTGAGGTGAAAATTTTATTATGAATAATAATGGACAGCATAAGTTTTGTTTAATGGGAATCCAACCTATAACCGATGGCCGGATCAAGAGACTTTGGACTTCCTACCTATAGTTTTAAATCGTATGAAACATTTAAAAGGGATTACTGGATTTGATCCTTGGATTATTGTCAAAAAAGATGATATGTCAGTAATTGGG
Source organism: uncultured Eubacteriales bacterium (assembly GCA_964470745.1). Taxonomy (GTDB): domain Bacteria; phylum Bacillota; class Clostridia; order DSM-8532; family CAYYEC01; genus CAYYEC01. The sequence continues at coordinate 5,766 of CAYYEC010000235.1, forward strand.
GATGCTGGATTTAAAGGGAATCCTGATAAAAATGGAATCGTTGAAATAGGATATGGTCTTATTGAGGACGAAAGAAGAAAAGGTTATTGCTATGAGGCAGTTGAAAGTCTAATGAAATGGGCGTTTTCAAATGATAGTGTATTAGTTGTAAAGGCGGACTGCTTAATAGATAATGTAGGTTCAATTGGAATTCTTGAGAAGTGAGGATTTAAGGAGATGAATAGAGATAATTCTATGATATACTGGCAAGTAAAGAGAGCGGCTGTCCAGGTTTTTGCTTGAGTGGACACCAAATATATCTCACACAGATAGTAATGGAATTAAAAAGATTATATAAAAGTTCTATTTCGTGGAGAGGAAGAACAACTTGAGAAAATGATTTCAAAATTTCGCTTAAAATTTTTATCTGCTGGAGGAGAAAGATGTTAACAAATCTATTAAGTAAAAGTAGAATTGGTATTATATCAGATACTCATGGACTTTTGCGTCCGGAGGCAATAAATGCTTTACAAAAATGTGAATTGATTATTCATGCAGGAGATATTGGAAAAGAAAGTGTTCTTGACTCTTTAAAAGAAATTGCTCCTGTTATTGCTGTTCGTGGAAATGTTGATAAAGATAAATGGGCTAAAAGTCTTTCTCTAAATGAGATAGTCAAAATCAAAAATAAAAATATTTATATATTACATGATATCAATAAGATAAATATTGAACCAAGGAGTGAGGGGGTTCATGTTGTTATAAGTGGACACTCTCATAAACCCTTAGAAGATATGAGAGAGGGAGTATTATATCTAAATCCGGGCAGTGCTGGGCCAAGAAGATTTAAATTGCCAGTATGTGTAGCGATTATGGAGATTGAGAGCGATATAATAAATATAGAATTTTTTAATCTTATTTAGTTTTATTATAAAATAAAAGACCAATATTCAAATAAATATTGGTCTTTTGGCGTGCCTGAAGGGATTCGAACCCCTGACCTACGGATTAGAAGTCCTT
>CAYYEC010000236.1:0-6723 GCA_964470745.1 uncultured Eubacteriales bacterium
ATCCCATGCCGGTAATACATTAATATCAATACCTTTTTTCCCTGCTTGTCCCTGTATTACCTGTCCAACATTATAAACTGCCCACTGCACACTGAAGTTTTCATCCTCAAGCATACTTAGTAAGCTTAATTGGTAGTTTGGTTGAACAAATTCAATGTCTTCATCTTTTTTCAATTCACTTATAACTTGTTCAACATCAGCGTCTCCATCAAATTCAACAACCTCTATTTTTGTTTTTCGATAGCTCTTTTTTGTTTTCATATTTTTTAAGTTCAATTTATCTTTAACGTTTGATTTTATTGTTTCTTTTTTATTTGTATCTTTATATTTAATTAAAATCTCATTAGCTTTTTTTACATTATTTTTGTCTATATCTTTAATGATATTTTCAGATTGTTGAACCTTACTATTACTTTGTTTTGCAAAAATCAGGCTATATGTCGCAAATAATGTTGTAATAGTAAATATAACAACTAAAAGTTTTGATATATTTGATCTGAACTTAGTCATATTTCTCCTCCTACTTTTTCGTTTTTCCACTTACTCTATTACTCCACACTGTTTCTATACCTTCTGTATTTTTTGTTTTAGCTTTCAATGTATATATTGTGTTTGGAGATAAGCTGGTAATTGTTTTCATTTTGTTTGTTAAAGTTATCCATGTTGGAGTTGTTGTAAGTGTCCCTACTGATGTTAGATATTTATTATTTACCATTATTTGGTATTGAGTTGTTGCAGGATTTTCATCACTGCTTGCCATCTCTATTGTAGACGTTGTTATATTGCTCAATGTGATTCTAGGTACTTGAGATTTTGTATAAATGTTATCATATATTTGCTTTACTGATCCTTTTTCATCTCTAACTTCAAAATTAACATTATGTAAAGTATCAGGCAAGTATCCATTCTTAACAAATGACCTTTGTAATACCCACGAACTACTATTAGAGTCAATTGTATACCTGTAATTGTATAAATTCTCCAATCCAATATTAGTGTAAATTCTGATATTTGAAGTAGATGAGTTAAATAAACATTCTATTTTTTCAATATTGACTATTTTTACTATAGGATTATTTACCCCATTGTCAACTTCAAATTTTAAAGAATGTAATCCTCCATTTAGCGAACTTACATCAATTCCTGTACTAAATGTAATTGTTTTAGATGTAGAAGTTCCAGTTACAATCTCCGTACCTCTGAGAGTTGATTCAGAATTTACATAATATTTACAGGTTAAATCATTATTATCGGAGTGCGAAACAGTTATTTGAGGATAAAAATTTCCATCTCCATTCGCAAATATTTGACTTGAGTAAGGAGATATTACTTCACAAAGAGGCTTTGAATATACTATTTCAATGTAAGGTTTATTAGTTGCTGCATTTGAGCCACTAAATATACAACTATAATGTTTATCAGTAACTTCTGCATTTGTTGCAATTATGCCATAATTAGGTAATATACCATCCTTCCAATTTTGTACCTGCTGGCTGATATCAAAACTCATCCAGGAGTTGTCTCTACCTGCATATGACTTAGACATAATTAGCTGACCTTCTCCAGGATAATCTGATGAGTTGTTCCAGTCATTTCCTGCAAGATACAAATTCATTCTACTATAGTCTTCATTTATACCATTACTTGCATTTTCACAAAACATCCATAATTTTGCACTTTTTATGGTAGTCTCCTGAGGTATATTTATGTCAAACTTTATACCCGACCATGTCTCTCCAGTATCCGTACCACTTTCATCATCTCTTACTTCAAATATCCCAGCCTGATTATAATAATAACCATCTCCCCATTTTTTACATGCTGTAATATTTTCTAATTTAACTGATGAATATTCCTGACAATTATAATTTATTTCAATATATGGCTGGTATTCATTAGACCCTATTCCTGAAAAAGAGCAACTTGCTTCATCACCTGTACTTACTTCATTATTTTCAGCCATCAAGCCATAATTCAGGTTGCCATCTCTCCAATATTCTATTGCAGGCATTATATCAAAGTTTACCCATTTATCCTCAAAGCTGGTATATGCAGCAGATAAAAACTGTTTGCCCAAGGCAGGCTCTGGCGATGAATTATTCCAATCTTCATTAATAATATAAAATTTAATTTTTGCATCATCAACTTCATCATAATAAACATTTTTGCAAAAAAACCAAAGTTTTGACCAATTAATTTCCCAGTCATCAGGTATATTTACATTGAACTTAATACCTGCATGATATTCTCCGGTATCAGTACCATTCTCATCATCTTCTACCACAAAACTATTTACTGAATCATCATTATCTTCAGTTCCCCAGCTTTTGCATGCTGCAATACTGATTATGTCTGTAGTTGGGTCAATTTTTATTGGATATTTTGCATGTTTTATAAATTCTTCATCATTTAAAACAACACTAATCAAATCATACCCTTTATCATTACTTAATTCATAACTCACCTCTCTGGTAACTGTTCCTTTACTATCTACTGCATAAGGACGATCTATTTTCCACAGAACTTCATTTGTCTCTATATCAATAAACCTTATTGTTCCATAACATTTTTCAAGTTCTACATTTTTATCCAATTGTAATGCAAATGAGAACTTATACTCATCAACTGGCTTTTTTACAATTACATTCTCCTTTAATCTTTCACTTGACAAAATATATTCCAGATCAATGCCATCAAATACATTTTCATACTTGAATTCATTGTCCTTAAAACTAACACTATCAGGCAGGGCACCAAATAGTCTATACCTTATACTTCTTACTTTTCCTTCACTATTTACAATTTCAAATCCAGCCATAGTACTGTCTTCGATACTATCTGCATCATTAAAGTATGACCTGAAAGTATTTTTTTTAGCTGAATATTCAAATTTCCCATTTTGTTCTTCTAATATTTTTAGATCAATATCTTCATAGTCACCGTTTTCATTTTGATAATGAACAGGCATTAATCCGATTTTGGCTGTAATTGTCCCATCAGCATTTTGATAGTACTTTGTATACATATCTCTTTTTTCAACTAGTTCTTTAGCTTGTACAGTATTACCTAATTTATACTTATTTTCACTGCCTGAATAAATTAATATCATACTTACTATTGCAATAAATACTAATGCAGCTATTAATTTTTTAATCAATCTTCGCATAATATCCCCCTATGTCATTAAAATACTTTCCTAGCTTTGTTCTATATTATAAGAAATTAAACAGTTTCCATTAATTTTGGATTTAAATTGAATGCTCTGTATTACTCCATTCCATAAATCACCAACTGGTATAAGCTTATTTACTGTAATTTGTATAGTACCCGGAATACTTTCAATAATAGTAACTTCATCCTTATTTAGACTACTTGATATAAAATCTACAACTTCTAGTTCATCAGGGTCATACTCTAAGGTACAAATAAAGTAATTAAAGCTGCTAACATTATCTGCAGGAATTAATATGTAAAATTTTTCTTCAATATTACAATTTTTCAAAACTGCTTTCCATGTACTTTTTGTTACAGGTGTACTCCACTCACTTGTTCCACCTAAATTTACTGCTCTCACCCTGTAAGTATGTGTAACATTCTGGAGCAAGCCTGAATGTATATATGCTGTACCTGTTACACTGGCAATTATGGAACCATCTTCTATTTCAATCTCATAACTATCAGCATTTACTACCCCTTTCCATGTAAGTGCTATACTATCAGATGCTGACACAGCTGACAATTCAGTAGGTAAATCTGGACTGTTTGGATATGTTTTAACCTGAGAAATTTCATACCATGAAGTTTCAATTCCATCTGCATTTTTAGCTCTTACTTTTACCCTATAAGTTGTATCTGGGTTCAAACCTGTTATCGTTCCACTTAATAGTGTTGTCCACCCATTTTGTTTAATAAATGTATTATTAACGTCAAATATACCTAAAGCATATTGAGTTGTACTGGTATTGTTATTTTTCTGCCATGTAGCAGATATGGTTGTATTTGATTTTGAAGTAATGCTTCCATTATTCGGAATGTTTGCAAGAGTATATTTTATTATAGTTGAGCTCCATGCACCGGAACCTCCTGCATTGTTTGCTCTTACTTTGTACATATGGGGTAAATCAGGTGTTAAAGAGGAATGGGTATATGTCCTGTTTGTTCCCAAGTTAATAACTACTCCGTCCTTGTACAAGTCATAGCTTGCTGCTCCTGTAACTGCATTCCAAGTTACTGTCATTGAATTATTGGTAGCAGATGCTGAAAGACCTGTCGGTGAAACAGAAAGTGTTGTTTTTGTCATAATCCCACTCCAATTGCTTGTACCACCTACATTTTTAGCCCTTATCCTATATGTATGAGAAGTACTTGCACTTAATCCTGTATGGCTATAACTTGTACCTGTTCCTGTGTTTACTACTACTCCATCCTTTTCCAAATCATAGCTTGCTGCTCCTGATACTGCACTCCACGTTACAGTTATAGAGTTTATTGTTACTGTACCTGAAAGGTTTGTTGGAGTGTAAGGAGGTGCTATAAGTGTTGTCCCACTTGCATTTGAACTCCATGAAGTTTCAATGTTTTCTCCATTTTTTGCTTTTACTTTGAATGTATATGCTGTATTTGCAGCAAGTCCTAGTACTGTTATTTTTTTATTGGTAAGAGTTATCCACGTCGCAGTTGTAGTCAACGCTCCAGATGAATTAACATAATATGATCCTGTTTTTATTTGGTATTGGGTATTTGATGGATTTGTATCCGATACATTTACAGTAAGGGAATAAGATGCAGCATTATTTACAGTAAGTGATGGAACTGCTGCAAGTGTATATTTACTGTTGCTATACAATGCTATATGATTTTTTGCATCCCTTGCTTCAAATTTAACCGTATACAAAGTGTTTGGAACAAGAGATGATTTTGTGTATAATGTACTTGTTATCCAGCCTGTAGTAGTCGTCCCTACAGTGTACCTATATGGAAACGAATTAAGCCCTGATATTGAGTCTGTAGCTGAACCTGATACAGTTATACTTGTAGTTGATGATGTTTTTGTAATAGTTCCTATTGTCGGTGGTGTTTTATCTACTTTAAATGTTCTTGTAGATATAATTGGGCTACTAACATAACCATCATTAATTTCAAATTTTATTGTATGAGTTCCTTCACTTAATGTACTTATAAGTATAGAGTTAAAAGTTATTGTTTTTTCCGTTGAAGTATTTGTCACAGTCTTTGTATCTCTTGGTACTGATTCTCCATCTAAATAATATTTGCATGTCAATGTATCATTGTTTAAGTCTTCAATAGAAATCGTAGGAAACATTGTTTCATTCTGGTCATATGTCTGATTTAACACAGGTATACTTATATTTAAACTCGGATTTTCATTAATCACTCTTCTATATATTTTAAAATAATATATCTCATTTCTTCCAGAGTTTAAATCTACTTCAAATGACTGAGGATTAGAAAAAATATCCGATCTACAAATTCCATTAACACTATTGAAAAAATCTATTCTATATTCACAGTATGACATATCATTAGTCCCTATATAAGTACCAATAAGTCCTTCACCAAGTTTCAATCCATCATTTCCATCCTTGCCTGCCATAGTAATCTTAATGGTATTACCACCTTCAAATATATCATAAATAAATTTATAAAAATTTTCATTAGTATATAGTATTGAAGTAGGAATACTTTTTACTAATTGCCAATCTCCAGTTCCAGTTCGAGGATTTAAAGGAGTATATGTAATATTTAAATATGGTTTATATTGGTTATATTCAGAGCTATAAAATTTTAACCAATCACGTTTTTTTTCTGTTGTACCAATTCTTATTCCAGTATAGGAATTTGGATTTTGATTAATTGCGTTAACTATATCTGTAACATCAAACTGCTTCCATGCAGCTGAACTAAAATATCCTAGGACTTTATACAAAGCACTTCCAATCGGACGATTATTCCAGTTAACTGAACTAACATCCCATTCATCAGTAATAGCACTTTTAGTTAAACAAATTGACCCATCTTTATCATCATAACAATACATATTTAAAAAAGCTTCACTTATATTACATGGCTGCAAGCAGCTCAAATCTACCTTAAAAAAAATCTCTGAGTTATATACCCCACTTTCATCCCCTCTTACATAAAGATAATCTGAAAAACTATAATTTGAATATTTCGATTGTGTAGATACATATGTATCTTGTAGTGCTAAAGTTGTTAATCTAGTTGTCGGATCTATTTGAATAGGAAATAATGCACTTTCTATAAATTCATTATCATCAAGTCTTATACTTATACTATCACATTCAACTCCATTATAAATTGTTTTCCTCAATCCATATTTTACATTACTACTCATTAATTTCTGATCTTCAATTCCACTATCTTCTGCATATGGCTCACTTAAATATGCCAATACCTCCTGGGTTTCAGTATCTACAATTTGTATTACACCATCCTCTTCAACTAATTTAACAAATTCATCATGATTAACAATGAAATTGAAAACGTAGCTATCTACAGGTTTATTTACAATTATATCTTCCTTTAATCCCGTACTCGTAACTGTATACTGTAAATCCACATTATTAAAAACATTTTCATATTTAAAAATATTCTCTTTATTATTATTTGCAGTTGGGTTTGCTCCCAATAGTTTATACTCTATTGTCCGAAACTTTTCCTTACTATTAAAAAGCTCTATGC
>CAYYEC010000237.1:0-6465 GCA_964470745.1 uncultured Eubacteriales bacterium
TGGTGATTCCAAAGGGATTACTTGAGAAAAGTCAAGGGAATATTTTCATAAAATAAGAGATAGATTAGCAGCTATAATGTTTGGAATAAATACTTTGCTATCTGATAATCCGAGTCTTACAACAAGATTGAAGAATAAGGAAGGCAATGACCCTACTAGAATAATTATTGATAGCAAAGGAAGAATTCCTGTTGATAGCAATGTCATTAGCGTTAAATCAAAGGCTGGAGTTATTTTGGCAACTACATCCAATATTCCAAAGGAAAAAGAATTAATACTTTTAGATAAGGGTGTAAAAATAATTAAGTGCGAGAATAGCTATGGGCAGGTGGATTTGTCTTTGTTAATGGATGAATTATATAATTTGGAAATTGATAGTGTACTTTTAGAAGGTGGAGGCACACTTAATGCATCAGCATTGGATTATAAAATTGTGGATAAAATAGTATCATTTATTGCGCCTAAAATAATTGGAGGAAAAGATGCCTTAACTCCTATTGAAGGTAAAGGAATACAGTTTATGGGGGAAGCTATTGAACTTAAGCATATTAATATTGAGCGATTTGGTGATGATATTATGATTGAAGGATATGTGCAGAAGCATGGGGACGGTTCTGATGCTTCCAAAATGTAAGGAATCAGCAGAACCGTCCCTATGCTTCCTTCGGAGGGAGCAAATATGTTTACGGGAATTGTGGAAGAAATTGGCAACATTAAAAATATAATATGGGGTAGTAGCTCCGTACAGCTTGTAATTGAATGCGGATTAGTTTTGAATGAGATCAGGATTGGAGATAGCATAGCTGTAAATGGGGTCTGCTTGACTGTAACAAAAATGGGTGCTAATTGGTTTATTGCCGATGTAATGCCTGAAACTATGAGAAAATCAAGCCTTAGTCAATTAAGTAATAATCAGAAAGTGAATTTGGAAAGGGCATTAAGACTATCTGATAGGCTTGGTGGACATATAGTGAGTGGGCATGTTGATGGTATAGGCTTGATTACAAAAATACAAAAAGAGGATAATGCGACCTGGCTAACCATAAGTGCTAATAAGGATATAATGAAATATATTATAATGAAAGGGTCTGTTACTATAGATGGAACAAGTCTTACAGTTGCACAGGTTGAAGAAGATTCTTTTAAGATTTCATTAATACCTCATACATGGCAAAAGACTATACTGGGTAAAAATGAGATAGGAAGTAAAGTCAATATTGAATGCGACATTATTGGTAAATATATAGAAAAACTATTAGGAAAAACTGCAAATGAGGAGAATAATAAAGATAGAAGCTTAACACTGGATTTTTTACGTGAGAATGGGTTTTAAGAAGGAGGAAATAACATGAGTTTTAATACAATTGAAGAAGCAATTGAAGATGTTAGACTTGGTAAAATGATCATAGTTGTTGATGATGAAGATAGAGAAAATGAAGGCGATTTACTTATGGCTGCAGAGAAAGCCACACCTGAGAGCATTAATTTTATGGCTACATATGGTAAAGGTATGATTTGTGCACCTATAACTCAGGAAAAAGCGAAAAAACTCGATTTATCTTTGATGGTTAAGAATAATACAGAGCAAATGAGAACAGCCTTTACAGTTACAGTTGATCATAAAAGTTCCACTACTGGAATTTCAGCTTATGAGAGGGCAAAAACAGTCAAAGAATTGACAAATGATAATTCAACAAGTGAGGATTTCATGAGACCCGGACATATTTTCCCATTAATTGCAAGAGAGGGGGGAGTCTTAGCAAGATCCGGACATACAGAAGCAGCTGTGGATTTAGCCAGGTTAGCAGGATATAAACCGGCAGGAGTTATATGCGAAATAATGAAAGAGGATGGTTCAATGGCAAGAGTGCCAGAATTAATGGATTTTGCAAAAAAGCGTGATTTAAAAATAATAACTGTAGCCAGCTTAATTGAGTATAGAAGAACAACAGAAAAGCTAATTGTTAAAGCATCAGAAGCTAAAATGCCAACAGTTTATGGTGAATTTAAGATTGTAGCTTTTGAAAATAAAATAAGCGGTGAACATCACGTAGCATTAGTAAAAGGAAATATTACAGAGTCAGACAAACCAGTTCTTGTCAGAGTGCATTCAGAATGCCTTACAGGAGATGCTTTTCATTCTCTTAGGTGCGATTGTGGAGATCAGCTAAATGCAGCTTTAAGACAGATAAACGAAGAGGGTGCAGGTGTTGTATTATATATGCGTCAGGAAGGAAGAGGAATAGGTCTGGTTAATAAAATTAAAGCATACGAACTTCAAGATGCAGGAAAAGATACTGTTGAAGCAAATGTATTATTAGGCTTTGCTCCTGATTTAAGGGACTATGGAATTGGTGCTCAAATATTGCATGATTTAGGACTAAGAAAAATAAAACTACTTACTAATAATCCAAAGAAAATAGTTGGATTAAAGGGCTATGGATTAGAAATAGTTGAAAGAGTTCCTATACAGATAAAAGAAAATGATATTAATAGATTCTATTTAACAACTAAAAAAGAAAAGATGGGACATCTTTTAGATGGCTTAAACGAAAATAAGGAATGATTGAATAATAGAGACGGATTTTAAGTGAGGTACATTATTTGTTCATTCCCAAACAAATTATAATCAGGAGGTTGGATAATTAAAATGAGTATAAAAACTAATGAAGGTAAGCTAATTTCTAAAGATTTGAAGTTTGGAATAGTAGTAGGTAGATTTAATGAGTTTATTAGCAGCAAATTGTTAGGTGGAGCTATTGATGGTTTAATAAGACATGGAGCTGAGGAAACAGATATAGAAATTAGTTGGTGTCCAGGTGCTTTTGAAATTCCAATTGTTGCTCAAAAAATGGCAAATACTAAAAAATTTGATGCGATAATATGCTTGGGAGCAGTTATTAGAGGATCAACTCCACACTTTGATTATGTAGCAAGTGAAGTATCCAAAGGAGTGGCAAAGGTATCACTGGATCTGGGGATTCCTGTTATTTTTGGAGTTTTAACTACAGATACCATTGAGCAGGCTGTTGAAAGAGCAGGAACAAAAGCTGGGAATAAAGGTTATGAAGCTGCTGTAACTGCCATTGAGATGGGAAATTTATTAAAAATGATATAAATAGTAATAAAAAATAGTCTTTAGAGATAGTTCTGAAGACTATTTTTTATCTGAACTACTATGAATAGCTCTGCTGCTACTTCCCACAGATACACCGTTTGAGAACAAATATTCAATAACTTTATTTAGAATTTCCATTTCAAGCTTTTGCTTTTGAGTTAAGTCTAACTGGTCGATGGTATTTGTCTCAAAATTGATTTGAGGCTTAGGTGGTTTCCTGATTACTTCGGCTAAAGCATTTTTAATTTCTTTTTCCTGGGTTTTACAAGAAAATTTAACTTTGAATACTGGGTCGAAACTTACATCCTTGAGAATTTCAACTTTTATATCCATGTAAAATCACTCCAATATTATATTATGTATAATATATATCGGAATAATTTTAATAAACAAAATGGTCATTAATTACTATTAAGTATTTTCAATAAATGCCGATAAAATTGACTACTATTAAATAGGCAATATTTTAGAGTGCCTTATTTAAACAAATTCTGAATTGCTGTTTTTTGGTGGCGAAGACATAGAGGCAAAAAGCAATCTGCCAAAGACTGCATTTGCTTCTATTTCAATATAAAATTTATTATTACTAAAATCACCAAGCTTATAGGTTTTAGAGCCAAAAATAACATCAGACATATCTGGTAAATGAATACAGCCAAAAGCAGAGTTAGCCTTAATTATTATAGGAGTTTGTGGACTAATAATTACTGTTCCGCTGCTAAAAATTGAATTAATTTTTAATTTTCTTTTTCCACCTATAAAATCAACCTTTGTTAAATCAACTGCGCCATCAGAAAAAATTATGCTATATTCATTACTTTCTTTTGAAACTTCCAAAGACCGATGATCTAAAATAATATTATTTGTGTCTCCAAAATGAAAGCACTTTTTAGATATAAAAACAGTGCCTAGTAATACGAAAAAGATACCTAATGATATAGTGAAAACAGGTAGATTTAAATAAAGAAATCTATTTAGAAGAAATAGTATTCCAATTATTACTATAATTAAACCCAAAATATTAATGCCTTTTGTTTTCAAAACAACCATCTCCTAAGTTCGTATTGTCGATGTAATATTAGAGACTATTATTGCTGGATCTCGATATATTGTGATATAATTCCATTATAGCACAAATGAGTTTTATTTTAATCATATTTACGCAATAAAATAGTTATAAATATTCTTAGATTAACTATATGTTTTGCATTAACCTTTTACATTACTAATTCAAATATTGTAAAATCATATGATAGTACTTTTTAACATATTATTCAATATGGTGTATCTGACTTTTTGTTGAAACCAGTGTCTCAGGGTAAGTTGGCTACATCATTACAGAGAACTATAATAAAACTAAATTGATATGAACAATGTTACAAATTATAAGTATATAGATAAAAAATTTGAAAATTTGCCTTTTGATTCTAAGGATGAATATGGAGATGTCTGGACAGCGGTAAAAGCTCAGTAAGCTTGAACCCCATCCCCTTGTTATGTGTAGATTATGAAAATAGGAGGAAATCAAAATGTTTGATAAGGCTGAAAGCAGTCAGGTAAAAAAAGTATTAAGAGATGGTATAAGCAATAATGACATAGCCGGTGGAAATTTAATGATTATAAAAGGTGGGAAAGAAATCTTTTATCATGAAGACGGTTTTGCTGATAGGGAAGAAAAGCTTCCAATCAAAAGAGATTCCATTTTCAGATTATATTCCATGAGTAAACCGATTACAGCAGCCGCGGTGATGATACTTTTAGAGCGTGGGAAAATAGATTTATGTGAACCGGTAAGTAAGTTCCTTACTGGTTTTAAAAATCAGATGGTGGATGAAGGCGGCAATTTGGTTTCTGCGGAACGAGAAGTAACAATTAAGGATTTGCTCTCTATGACCTCAGGCTTGGTATATGAAGGGAATAGCAGAGCAGGACAGGACACAGAAGCTTTATTTCAAGAGATAGACAGCAGATTATTAGGTGATTCGCCAATGGGTACGGTAGAGGCTATGAACAAACTGGGAAAATGCGCTCTTGCATTTCAGCCGGGAACTTCCTGGCAGTACGGAACCTCAGCTGATGTACTGGGAGCCCTGGTAGAAGTGGTCAGCGGAATGCGTTTTGGAGATTTTTTAGATAAAGAATTATTTAAACCTTTGGGTATGCAGGATACTGGATTTTGGGTACCGGCAGAAAAAAGAAAGCGTCTTGCAAAAACCTATGCAGACAATGGGATAGGTGAATTAGTGCTTTATACAGGTAACCATTTATGTATCAATCATCAAATGGATAGAAATCCGGCATTTGAATCCGGAGGAGCCGGTTTAGCTTCCACTATTGATGATTATGCAAGATTTGCTAAGATGCTTATGAATGAAGGAAGTCTGAACGGCGTTCAGATCTTACGACCCAAAACAGTAAAATATATGACATCTGGAACTTTAAATGCTGTGCAGCAGAAAAGTTTTGACCTATGGCTCACTCTTTGTGGACACAGTTATGGGAACTTAATGCGTGTTATGACGGATTGCAGTAAGGCTGGGGTTTTCGGAAGCCTTGGAGAATATGGTTGGGATGGCTGGCTTGGTGCATATTTTTGCAATTGTCCAAAGGACGATTTAACATTCTTATTCATGATACAAAAAAAAGATGCGGGGACGACTTCTCTTACCAGAAAGTTACGGAATATTATCCTTAGTTCATGTTGTAAATAGTATATTGCTATGAATTATGAAGTTTAAAAAACAGGGGGTCACTTCAAACCATCCCCCTGTTATGCTCTTGTTATTTTTACTACTTACTCAAATACTCCTCAAGCGTAATATTTTGTTCATATATAGCTTTAGCCGTATTCTTCCCTACATAACGAATATGCCAGGGTTCATATTGATATCCTGTAATATCTTCCTTACCTTTCAAATACCTTATTATAAAGCCATACTTATAGGCATTCTCTTTAAGCCATATCCCTTCTTTTATCTCTCCAAAATAAATAGATAATTGATAGTTTACAGATGGACTGGCCACATCCATGGCAAGTCCGGTCTGATGCTCACTTTCACCCGGGCGTGCACTCCACTGGCTTACACCTCCTGTATTTTGCGCACTTCGGGCAAAGACCTGGGATTGATAATCAAAGGATCTATATCCAGATAGGGCAAGTAGAGTTATATTGTTTTGTTTGGCAGCATTAAACAGCTGCTCTAACGAAAGAGCTGCTTCTTTTCTCATTTGCTTTTTAGGCAAAAACTTATCAAAAGTAAATTCAACGTCAGGAACTACTAAATCATTTGGTACATAGTCATAGGGAAGGCTATTAGATTTATTTACCAGTACCAGTGTGCTACCGG